>JABINT010000097.1 GCA_018698075.1 Acidiferrobacteraceae bacterium | reverse complement strand
CGGGGTACGCCTGATTGATACCCTGCGTCTGGACTCCCGCCATACGAACGAGGCAATCGCGGTGGTGCAAGCAGGCTCTGGCCGTTAACTTTATGGCTTTGGCCAGCGCCTGACGCGCGGGATTAGTGCTCCCCGCCCGCCTTAAAGTTGAACACAGCCCCTTCCTTGATGCCCGATGGCCAGCGGCTGGTGACCGTTTTCATCCGGGTATAAAAGCGCATACCCTCGGGGCCGTGCATATAGTGATCGCCAAATAATGAGCGCTTCCATCCACCGAAACTGTGAAAAGCCAGCGGGACTGGAATGGGCACATTAACCCCTACCATACCAATTTGTGCACGATGGCCAAAGTCACGGGCGGCATCACCGTCACGGGTAAAAATGGCAGTCCCGTTGCCGTACTCGTGATCATTGACCAGTGTGAGCGCCTCTTCGTAGCTACTGACACGTACGACCGAAAGCACCGGCCCAAAAATCTCGTCGCGATAAATATCCATCTGCGGGGTAACCTGGTCGAATATCGTGGCGCCGACAAAGCAGCCGGACTCGTACCCCGGCACAGCAACCCCACGGCCATCCACAACCAATTCGGCCCCTTCTTCGACACCACGATCGATATACCCTTTGATTCGATCCCGCGCATCCGGCGTAATCACAGGGCCCATTTCGACTCCTTCCTGATCATAGGCGCCGACTTTGAGTGTCTCGATGCGCGGAACCAACTGCTCCATCATTCGATCTGCGGTGTCGTCCCCAACCGCGACTATCACTGAGATCGCCATGCACCGCTCGCCGGCAGAGCCATAGCCCGCGCCCATTACTGCGTCTACCACCTGCCCCATATCAGCATCCGGCATCACCACCATGTGATTCTTCGCACCACAAAGCGCCTGAACCCGTTTTCCATGGGCACAACCCGTCTGGTAGATGTACTCCCCTACTGTCGTTGATCCCACAAAACTGACTGCCTGAACAGTCGGATCCGAAAGCAGTACATCAACGGCTTCCTTATCGCCATTCACGACATTGAGGACGCCGTCGGGTAAACCTGCCTCGGTCATCAGTCTCGCCATAAAACCTGCGCAGGACGGATCACGCTCGGAAGGCTTGAGAATAAAAGTATTGCCACAAGCGATAGCGACAGGAAACATCCACATCGGCACCATGGCAGGAAAGTTGAACGGCGTGATGCCCGCGACGACTCCCAAAGGCTGGCGCATACTCCACGAATCCACCCCATTGGCCACTCCCTCGCTGAACTCTCCCTTGAGCATCTGCGGGATGCCGCAGGCAAACTCGACGACTTCCAGCCCACGGGTGATCGATCCCTTGGCATCGTCGACAGTCTTACCATGCTCAGATGACAGCAGCAGCGCCATTTCATCAATATTCTTAATCAGTAATTCACGATAACGGTACAGCACCTGGACCCGTCGGGCCGGGGGCATCTGTGCCCAATCCGGGAATGCCTGTGAGGCATTCGCAATTGCAGCACGCGCTTCATCGGCGCTGGCCAGAGCGACCGTGCGAACTACCTCTCCCGTCGCTGGGTTATATATGTCACCGAAACGGTTACTCACTCCGGCGACCGGGCGACCGCCTACATAATGTCCAACTATCTCACTTACCACTGCATTCATCGTCTGACTCCTATGATCGCTTGACGTCTCTTAAGATCTTACCAACTCGGGCACCATCTACAATAATTGATTATCTTCTTTAGCTTGAAGTTTGGCATACAATGCTAAATCTATAATGACAAATAATTTACATTTTGCATTTGTCGTACAGCGAGATTCACTGCATGTTGTTGCTAACGATTCTGTCCATTGTCGACATTCCAGAAGATCATAACAAGTTCGGCACTCTCCTTTGGGCAATCTACGATCTTGAGCTCAGCCCCATTCCGCTTTGATCACATTGAACGTAAGTCCGGGGTTTGCCCGATTAACAAAAACTCATCGATTATGGTCGACTCAGTAAAACGGAGTTTGACCGCGCCCAGGCCAGGGACGAGAAAATCCTCATGCCCAATGACAGAACCGGAGCCTGAGAGAATTTCGGGCCTGGTGTATCAATGAAGATCACGCTGCAGCCCCCGCGCTGGCGAGCATTTTAGGGCAAGATTAATGCCACCTTGTTGATCGTGCATCGCCAAGGCAGAATGTCTTCATGTAACCGGCCAGCCGACGAATAAATTTGACCGCAAAGGGTCAAAATGGAGAGCTCAAATGAACACCCGAATTACCGACATCCATAAAAAAGATATCGCCCACGCCCTGCACCCCTACACCAACCTGGCCGCTCATGAGGAACAAGGCCCGCTGGTGATTACCCGCGGAGAAGGAGTGTATGTCTGGGATGACCAGAATAATCGCTATCTGGAAGGGCTTGCGGGTCTGTGGTGCGTATCGCTTGGATTCTCCGAGGAACGATTAGCAAAGGCCGCGGCGGACCAATTCGCCGCACTGCCCTATTCACACACATTCGCCCATCGCTCCACCGAGCCGGTGATAGCGCTTTCGGAAAAACTGATTGAGATAGCCCCTGAGCCCATGACCCGAGCTTTTTTTCTAAATTCCGGCTCAGAGGCGATCGATGCCATGATCCGCTTCACCTGGTACTACAACAACGGCCGCGGACTACCAAAGAAAAAGAAAATCATCTCCCGAAAACGCGGCTATCACGGTGTAACGGTCGCCGGCGGCAGCCTTACTGCCATTCCGCTGATGCAGAACGACTTTGATTTACCCTTGGAACGAATGATCCACACCGACCCCGCCGGCTATTACCGCTACGGCCAGCCCAGTGAATCCGAGGAAGCTTTTGCCAGTCGCCTTGCTGACAATCTTGAACAACTTATCATCAATGAAGGCCCAGACACGATCGCCGCCTTTGTCGCCGAACCGGTGATGGGCGCTGGTGGTGTCATGCTGCCACCGGCCACTTACTTCGGCAAAATTCAGGCAGTGCTGGACAAATATGACGTGCTGATGGTGGCAGATGAAGTCATCTGTGGATTTGGCCGCACCGGCAACATGTGGGGCTCACAGACCTACGATATCCGCCCGGACATGGTCACCTGCGCCAAACAGCTTTCATCAGGCTATCTACCCATATCGGCGCTCATGATCTCTGACAAGGTGTACGAAGTACTCAAGGCGCAAAGCCGAAAACACGGTGCACTCGGCATGGGCTACACCTATGGCGGGCATCCGGTATCTTGTGCAGTAGCGCTCGAGACACTGAAAATCTATGAGGAACGCGATACGGTCGGGCATGTTCGCAGTGTCGCACCTCGGTTTCAGGAAAGACTGGCGCAACTCGGCAGCAGCCCTCTGGTGGGTGAAGCGCGCGGCGTCGGCCTGATCGGCGCACTGGAACTGGTGATGGATAAGAACTCGAAAGAACAATTCCCAGCCGAAGTCAAAGCAGGCGCAACACTCGCTGCCCGGGCACAGGCCCGGGGACTTATTGTTCGTGCCTTGCCTGGCGATGTCATCGGCATCTGCCCGCCATTGATCATTACCGAAGCGCAAATAGACGAACTCTTCGACTCGCTGGCTGAGGCCGTCAGTGAAACTGAAGGCCTGCTGCGGCGCGCTGCCTAAAGGTGTTAATAAAAATACTGCTGCTGAATCCCGGCCTCTTAGGTGTCGCGGGTATTCTTGTGTGGCTGGCGACCCCTCTGCCGGCATCGGCAGAGCCCTCTATCGGCGCGTGGCTGAGCGCGACAGTTGAAAACGGAGCGCCGGTACAAGCCGATACTTTGCGTTTTGGCTGCAACGACAAGATCTATGCGGTGATTGACCTGACTGACCTTTCTGACGGCAGTCATCAACTACAAGTAGACTGGACCGATCCCACAGGCAAAACCCGCGAACACATCGATTACCCATTGCACAGCAGCGGTACCAGCCGAATTACGGTGTGGCTGCAATTGCACCCACCTAAAGGCGCCGCGCTTTTCAGCTTCTTCAACCCAGCCATGGGAATGGACGATTTTATAGGCACCTGGCAAGTCGAAATTAACCTTGATGGCAAAGCCCACCTAAATCAATCTTTCGAGGTGCTCTGCTAAATCGATCACCTAGCGTATTAAGGCCGAAACTGACCGTCATCGCGAGCAAACTGCGGTGCAAATAGCGTACTTCGATTGACTATGCCTTCGAACCCACCGCAGCGGCCGGCATTGTGCTGACCGCTGCGGTGGCACTGCCTGGTGAATCAGTTCAGTAATTCGATCTCACCGGGTTTCCAGGTTTCATCGAACCATGGTTCCAGCGGCCCGTAGAGCCGCAGGCACAAAAACCAGGCCTTTCCGGGCACTGTCTGGATCCAGTTGGCCTCATGGCCTGATGGTACGGTGGGACCAAAATACAGATCAGTAGATCCATCGGGATTGACCGCCAGATTTCGGTTGCGCTCATTGTTTTTGCTCGGGTAAGGCTGATCCGTCTGCAGCATTGAGCGTGTCTGTGGATCGTAGACCACAATCGACCAGAAATCCTTAGCTGGTACATCGGCAGGGATATTCAGCTTATAAGCTTTTGCTCCGTCCAGGTATTCACCACTGGCATCTCTTGCGTTCAAAGCGTACTGAGACCCTGCACCCACCATCTTCAGCACCATGGCGGGCGTATTTACTGTCGCTATATAGAAGAACAGCGTTCTCGCATCAAGATACCTGCCACCGTTTCCCTGATCACGAAGCCAGCGGTGATCGCCGCCATCAAAGGCGGTGTACCAGTACTTGTCTTCATAGAGATAGATACTGTCTGATCGAGGATCAAATGCCAGTGCGCGGGCAGTTGCGTTGCCAATGGCAATCGCTTCCGTCAATGTATTTTTTAGCCGTTCATCTGGATTAAAAGGTTTCCCTTTTTGCATTCCGATGCTGGACAGAAGACCGCGAAGTTCTGGATGAAAGGCATCAAGGGGCTCTTTCTGGATGACCTTATCCAACTCGACAAAAAACTCATAATTGTTGGCATGAATAGTATTGAATTCCATCCCAGTTCCGTTAATAAAAACCATCTCTGGTGGGTTAGTTGTCTGCGCCAGAGGATAGATTTTCAAGCCCTCGCTCCACATTTTTACTGCAACATCTGTCTTGCCATCTACCAGGAATGCCCTCAGCGGCACCCAATTAGTGAAAGTGGGTGAAGTCACACTGAAGTACCCGTCAGGCACTTCACCCTCAAAACCTGGAGGCAGGATCAGATACTTGCCGCCTTTTCCGCGGTCAGGTCCAGGAGCGCCGGTGTCAATGACAAATCGAAAAAACGCGTCATTTACCGTACCAGGGCCAGCGCCGGGTGGAACTTCGATCACTGTGGGACCGTCGCGCTCCAGATCCAGCAAACAGATCGCGTAAACCGTATCGGTATTGCCAGTCAGAAAGAGTGAATTAGAATCCATCAGATCCTTATAAATTATGCACTTGCTTGCTGAATCAATTCCGATTCTCTGCATGCCTTCCCGTAAGCCTTCCACCGATGCGGCAGGCACAAAATTCAAAAATGCCTCGACGCCTCTGATCAGGTCGAGATGGTCATAAACCAAAGCAGTCGTCTCGGGCATTGGCATGCCGTCAAAGAATTTCAACGTCCCGATACGGGTATCGACCGTATCCGGCGTCAGGATTTCGGATGGAATAAGATTGTTGAATCCCGGTGTTGGTGATCCAGCTACTGCGGCCAGGCTTGCAAAAAATAACAACCCAACCGCCTTAGTCGAAACTTTCATTAGGTTTCCCCTTTTTAATAAATGGATTGACTTTCGATTTGTAAACACTAATTTCGTCTGATATTGTTTAGTTCTTCTATACTCTCGAAAACTTTCATCATGCCATCAACTATCGCGTTACTCTTTTGCGCCTTGACCTTAGTCGTCGGTCCTACGTTTGCCGCAAAATCACACTCCCGGACCAGTGCGTTCAAGATTCCGCCGGGAACACTAATCACATTGACTAAGCCTCTGTCGGTCAGTGCCGGGAAATCTCGCGTCTTTATTCAAGATGGCAAGACCATGGACCGCGTTAAGCAAACCTATGCTCCTTACTGCTACTTTGCCATGCGCCGACCACGCTCTGAGATGAGTTCCCCAACTATGATCACCCCGGACACCTTTACCGTAACCAAACAGTACCGTCGAAATGAAATGAGTGCGCAACGAGAATTCAATCTCGCTATGCACTCCACTACACCACCCGCCTTTTTGTACCTGGCCTCACGCGAAGGCGGCCCTTTGAACCTGAACTACTCCCTCAAGATCACCAGTACGAGTCAACCCAAGGTCAGCGCACTGGTGTGCGGCATTTATTCCGATCCGCAGGATCGAGGTGGCCTCAGTGTGGCAGAGATTCAATCTGTCCTTGAGGGCTTTGTATCTTTTCAGATGGGGCAATAAAGGAGCGGACTTTACTCACCGTGGAAACATGAACTGCAGTTGAGCCCGCAACTGCCATTCAGCGCCATTAGTGGGTCGTTTCACATTGCGATAAAGGCTGATCTGACCGTTCACCGGTGTGTTGCCTAACTTGAAGATCTTGCCATACCCCAAGCCAAGCGGCACCGTCCACTGCTCTTCGCTGGCGGCTTCCCAGTTCGCACTAATGACTGGCGAGCTGGTGAAGTAGCGCCCCCCTGGCAGGTTGTAATTTATAAATGGCTGCAAAGTCAGAAGGTTGATGTCACTGGCGCCAGAACCCGCCACGGACCAGACATTACTCACCAGTCCGCCGTAGACCCAGGGACCGTCCATCGACAGAGCCACAATACTGGGACCTAGGCCCCATTTATCTGCCGTTAGTCCGTCACCGCCGGTGGGCAACAATACGGCAGCTCCAGCACCCCAGATCCACTTTTCAGTTTCCTTGGGGGCAAAAAACCCGGTAAAGGTGATGTCGCCCAGACCGCTCTTGCGAGAGCCCGCGGCGCTCATCGCTGGTTGGGATACTACCGGAACGATCGTACGGGTAATAAGGTTCCAATTATCGTTCCAGTCTATCGGCCACACGGGTTGAATATTAAGAATGTTCTGTGTTCCGTCCAGCGGGCCGACATTTGTGTTGGTATTATTTTGAAACGGCAGACTGATCATCGAGGCCAGTGGGTTTTGCGCCGCCTTGGCCAAATCCGCTGTCGCTGTCTCTTCTGCCCAGACGCGAGGCATAGCAAGTACCAGAACAACTCCCAGAAAATAAATCGCGTTACGTATTTGCCGCAGAGTATTCATAATATTGGCATCCAGGTTTATGAGTTGGTCGATGAAGTTTATTCTTTGTCGGCAAGTCGTGCCAGCATCAGCCATTAAGCATTAAGCATTAAGCATTAAGCATTAAGCATTAAGCATTAAGCATTAAGCATTAAGCATTAAGCATTATCTAGTTAGTTTAAGCCAAACGCCCCAGTTCGCTCGGCTGGATTTACCGCTTATTGCATGCCTATTATTGGCATAAAACACTGCAATCCTCCCCCCCACAGCATTAATTTATTTTTCGGAAATGTTATCAAAACTTCTGTTTGCAAGCCTGTATATTTGGTCCCGGAATTAATCTCAAAACGCGAGTCCCGCTAACCATGCTAGCGTGCGTCTGTGGCGTGCTTAAAGCGAAATTTCTTACTGAGATGCGACTTTCCGTTGAGTATCCTTTCGTGCACAATAACTCATCTTGAGTCTAAAATAGGCCCACTCAGCCAGCTCTAACAATTACCCCTTGCATGAAACCCTATTTTTCCCTTGAAATTTCGGTAATGCTAGTCATCAGAGCGACTGTGCTGTTCAGTCTGTTGTTGGGAGCAGCTCATGCTGCGGATACGAGCGAGATACCCCCGCCATCAGCAATACTTGACCAGAATCTCAGTACTGAGGAAAGAGAAGATCTTCTGGCCCGCTTAAGTGATGAGCAGGTTCGCTCTATCGTCTGGCAATTGATCCGCACTGAAAAGGAGCAACAAACACCCACAGACTCAGCGGTCCAGGAACTGACCATCATTACAAACCGATTTCGTGTTGGCTTACTGAAAGAGCTAAAGCAAACGCCAAACATCGCTCGCATCCCCTCTGTCATGGCCACTGCCATGGTGCCGCCGGGAAGGGATAAGAAAGATATCTGGCTTGTGTTCGCCTATCTCGGTGGCATCTTGCTGGTTGGCTGGGCTGCTCAGCACCTGTTTAAGCGTCTTTCCGCGCGTATCCCAGAGACCCTGGCGATGGTTGGGGGCAACAACTTTCCTCAGCGACTGGGTCGACGCTTGCTGCTGTTAATCTATGACCTTTTTATTCCGATTGTCTTTGTACTCGGTGCATACATCGCGTTTTTGCTTGTATACGGCGGGCACGCACCCAACCGACTGCTCATGATGGGGCTACTGGCCGCAATCCTGCTCGCCTGGCTGCTCAATCAACTGGTGAATTTCATTTTTTCTCCCCACCGATCGAGTTCCCGACTTACGTCGCTGAACGATGCCGATTCCCAGCTTTTAAGCTCACGGGTCTCGTGGATATTCATTGGTGGATCGTTTTTATATTTTTTTCAGAACTATCTTGGCGCTATCAGTTCACCCTTTGAGGGTCCAGCACTGGTGCAATCCGTTAGCCTGGTCGGCGGAATCATCCTGATGGGCATAATTATTGCTGTTATGTGGCTTATACGCCGACCGGTCAGCATCATGCTTCTGGCTGGGCGCCCGCCTGGGGGGGTTCGCAAACTGCTGACCGCCATCTGGCCAATCATTGGCACAACAACCGTGTTATTGCTATTTGTATTCGCGCTGTTCAGTGCAATCGGGTTGGAAGAAAAAGGCGCGCTGACTTCGGTACTGAAGACGCTGCTACTGCTACTGATGGTCCTGCCGCTAATACTCGGCGCCATGGGCCCATTGATACGTGAATGGGGCGTCTCTGACTCGGAACTGGAGAACCTGCAACCAAGCCGACGCGGGGCGAGGGGCGGTATTGTCCAGGCTGCCCGGGCCGTGGTTCTGTTGCTGGCGCTTATGACGTTGGGGCAAATTTGGCACATCGATATTGTGAAACTGACCGCTTCCAGTCTTGGCGAAAGGGTAGCCGGTATGGGGGCTCAGATACTGGTGACCGTTGCGATAGCGTACATCTTGTGGGCCGCGACCAAGCGTTGGATTTCCTCCGGGCAAGTGGATGAAACAGCGGATGAAGCCGAAGAAGGTGACGCCCACGCTGGCAGTGACCCTGGCGGACAGGGTCTGTCACGGGCCGCTACAGTACTGCCACTCTTGCGTGGTTTCCTGTTCGTGACCATTTGTGTGGTCGCCGTCATGGCCATACTGGCAAGCCTGGGCGTTAACATCGGGCCACTGATAGCCGCGGCAAGCGTTATCGGGCTCGCAATTGGTTTTGGCGCGCAAACCCTGGTTGCAGATATTATCTCAGGGGTGTTTTTCCTAATTGATGATGCCTTTCGCAAGGGGGAATATATTGACGTAGGCGGCAGCACAGGCACAGTCGAGCAAATCTCAATTCGCTCCATGCAGTTACGACATCATAACGGACCGGTTCACACTATCCCTTACAGCACGATCAGCACCCTGACCAATTTCAGTCGCGACTGGGTAATCATGAAGTTCGAACTGCGGGTCCACTTTGAACAAGACGTCGAGAAAGTTCGAAAACTGATCAAGAAAGTCGGCAAGGAACTTCTGGATGATCCGGAACATGGGCCTCAGTTCCTGGATGGGCTGAAATCACAGGGCGTGAATAGAATGGATGATTCTGCTTTTGTGATACGCTGCAAATTCTCTGCCAAGCCAGGTAACCAGTGGGCACTGCGGCGGGTAGCCTACGCCAAGATACAAGAAGCATTCGCTGACGCGGGCATTCAGTTCGCGCCCAAACGGGTCGTGGTGGAAGCAGTGACTCCCAAACTCGCAGTAGCTGGAGCTGCAGTAGAGGCTTTAGATTCTAAGGACAATGCCAATGAGCAAGATCGCGGATGAATTGCCCACGCGGACTATCATTGCTCTTCCTTGCCGCGATCCTGGCCCTCATACCCACTGCCGGTTTTTCACAAAATACAATTTTTCTTAAAAACACCCCGCTGAGCGTATTAGCAGCCGACGACCTTGACTCTCTTCTGATTAAGATTAATGAGACTCTGGATTCGGTTGCATTGGATACTCCGGTGCAGTGGAGAAGTACCGATGAAAAAGTCAGCAGCACCTGGACAGTGACCGACAACTACAGTAAAAATGACCTGGTTTGCCGCAGGCTCAACCTCGATACCACGATGAATAACCAGACCACGTCTCGTCGCTTTGGGTTTTGCAAAGTTGACGGGGCGTGGCTTGTCGATATTGATTAAGCCTCTTTGTTGCCCTTTTTGACAAACTAGCGAACGGTACTCATTAGCCGATTAGACCTCTTTTTTACAACGTTTATTATTCTGGATGATATAAGCAATGAGATTTTTCACAATATTCGCTCTTTTGTGCGTAAGCGCCGCAGCCTTTGCAGAAGACACGGACGACGTAGACCGTATCGAGGAGGCCCATACAAAATGGTCCGAATGGGTGACTGATACCGCAGGCCAGATTGACGGCTTTTTTGGTAATGAGTATGCAGACGAATCGGCTCAGAAAACCCGCCTTCGTGTATTTGTCCGTTTTCAATACGATGGCAATGAAGGCGTCAAAGTCCGTCCCGGCATACGCGCAAAAATATCCTTGCCCAGCGTCGAAAACCGATTGGCTTTGATGCTGGGTGACGACGAAGATGAGACCCGGATGGATGACATAGACGAAAATCAACAAAATATCAGCCTGCAATTCAAGCCACGGGCAGACAGACCTTGGCAACAGCTTCGCTATGACATCGGCATCAGGCGGCGTGATGGCCGATACCAACCCTATGGCCGTATTCGCCATAGCAAAACCTTTCTGACCAAAAGCCCCTGGGTTCCCCAGGTCAGCAATTCGTTCTACTACTTCACTAAAAGCAAGTTCGAGTACCGCGGCGAAGCAAGTTTCGACCGCATCCTAGGCCCGCATTTGTTTTTTCGCCCGACTTCAGTCCTGCGCTGGTATCAAAAAAATCCAGATCAGTGCGATGGTGGTTGGTGTTTTGATCAGTATTTCAGCCTGTATGAAAAACTACGCCGATCCAAATCAGAGGTCATCGCCTACGATGCTGAGATCTACCTTCGCGATAAACCGCAGTTCACGCTGCACGACGCGGTCTTCAAAGCCCGTTACCGGCGCATGACCAGCAAAGAATGGCTTTTCTGGGAGATCGAGCCCGCGATTCATTTTCCCGACGAGTACGATCACGAACCCACTTTCCGACTCACTTTTCGGATCGAGGGTATTTTTGGACATAACGACAGAGTCGACATTAATCAGGACTTCATTCCGGTGGAGTCTCTTTGGGAAAATGAAAACCCGTAGTTAAGTCAACTCGCCGGATCAGATTCGGGCCGGCTCTCGAAATACAGTTTGTAGGCAATGAAATACTTGTTGATATTGCGCACATAATCAACCGTTTCACGTCCGATCTTCTCGGCTGCCAGCACCTCCACATTGCCAAACCAGATGTTCGGATCAAACCCGCGCTCAGCAGCCAGGTTGCGCAACCGACGAATACGATTAGGCCCCGCATTGTACGAAGCCCAAGCAAAATCCATCCTTGCGGCGGCGGATATTTCCTCTTTATCAAAGTAACGGTGGCGCAGGAAAGCCATGTATTTGGCGCCCGCATGAATATTGTTTTCAAGGGTTTCGATATTAGCGATTCCCACATTCTTATCAGCGGCAGTACTTGGCAGTAGCTGCACGATACCAACAGCCCCGGCTGAGCTGCGCATAGCCTGGTTCAACCTGGATTCCTGGTAGCCCTGGGCAACAAGCTTGAGCCAATCAATATGGTACTTCGCCCCGTACCGTTCGAACAATCGCCGCAGTTCTTTCAGCCTTTGGCGATCCGCCTGCGATAGCGGATTCGTAATCCAACGGTTTTTCTTGTAATAACGTGTAAATAGAATATTTCCCAGTAGCGAGCCCTTGCGATTTTCTTTGACAAATTTATTTAGACTGGCCAGCAACTTGGGGCTATCTGGCCGAATCGCCCAGGCGATCTTGCCATCGGTATTAATGGCCACATCAGAGTGAACTTTTATATCAGGAAGCAACTTTGACCAAGTCTGGGCGATATGCTTATCAGCAACAGTCAAATCGACAGCGCCTGAATGCACCAGTTCAAGAATATCTTCGGTCGCCAACTCCTTGGCGGCCTCAATGATCTGCACCGCGGGAAGTGATTTATCTTCTAAAGAGCGGTTTACAGATCTCAGATGGGAGACATAGCTGGAGCCTTTCCTTACCACTACTTGCTTAGCTGAGAGATCTGACAACGACGTGAGGGCCTCACCATTGCTACGCCCTACCATGACTTCATCCACATTCTTGATATAAGGGTCGGTAAATACCACGCGGCGGGATCTCTCGGGCGTTACAGTTAACCCAGCCGCTGCGATGTCGCCCCGCCCAGCGATCAAGTCATCCAGCAAGCGGTCAAACCTCACTGGAATGAAAACCAGTTTGACCTTCTGCTCAGGCGAATCGATGCCGCGATTGAGGTGTTTTTCATATTCCATCATCAGGTCATACTCAAATCCACGTGGCATTCCCTGATGAAAAAAGAAATTCGTCCGACTATAAGTAACCAAAACCCGCAAAAAACGCCTCTTGCGAATGCTGTCGAGGTCTCCAAAAACACTGCGTTGCGCCCTTTCCAGAAGAGAATCTGAAGGGGGTGACGCGTCCAGGTTCTGGCTCTGCATTACGGGCTGAGATAAATCTGCTGGAGTCAGCTCCAATTGCATGTGCAAATCAAAGGCTGGGTTATCTGACGCTTGGCCTTCCTGACTTTGCTGGCTGATCTCTTTTGGGTCTGCAACAACTACTTTGGTTGATTCAGATGCATCCTCGGAACAACCAACCAAAAAGAGTGCAGCCAAAAGGCAGGCCGGCGCCCGGGTTGTGGTATTCAGTTTCAAAGCCTGTCCCGATCGAACTCCAGTTTGCGTTATCGAGTCGTGGGCCTATACCCAAACCCGAAAATGTCAACCAAGGCTCTGTGAGGCCTCGCACAGGTTTTTCAGTTTTGCGCGTGCCAACTCACGGCCCAACAGGCCAAGTCCACAATCTGGGGCTGCCAGTAACCGTTCTGGATCGATATGCGCCAGGGCTAGCTGCAATCGACCTCGAATTTCCTCAACCGACTCTACAGTGCTTTTTGCGACAGTCACAACGCCCAGGATCACTGAGGTGTTGTTAAATTTTTCCAATAACCCTAGATCATTATGTCGATGCGCATCCTCGAGCGACACCGAGTCGATTGAGGAATCCTCGATAGCCCCAGCCAGTTCGGCGTAGCTGTGTGGATCAGCCTTAGGGTAATCCGGATTATCCAGGCGATCCGGATAACCGCAACACATATGCACGGTTCGAATCACATTCTTGGGACACTTGTAAAACGCGCGTTCAAGATTTTCGAACCCATAATCCAGAGCGGGACCGGGCTTACGGGCAAAAAGGGGTTCGTCAATCTGGATATGACGACAACCCGCTTGGGCCAAATTCAACACTTCGACGTTGAGGGCATCAGCGAGATCGGCGCCTCGACGCCCGGGATCATCATAGAAGCTATCAGCGGTAGTATCACCGATAGTCATCGGCCCAGGCATGGTCATCTTCACTGGCCTGTCTGTCAATTCCTGAGCACGCCGCCAATCATGTACCAGAAACGGTTCACGGGCACTTACCCGTTTGGTGATGGTCGGTAGGCGCGCAACGTAGGCACCATTGCGCAACGACTTTTCTGTGAGATGAGTAAAATCGATGCCATCTAAATATCGGCAATGGTAGTGAATATAATTTTCTCGGGACACTTCTCCGTCTGTCGGTATATCAATACCGGCTGATTCCTGATCGGCTATTGCCTGGGCTACGCCACGGGTGAGAATATCTTCGACATTCTCCCCCATGGCTGCCATAGCCTCGCTCCAACTCTGGGTAGGGTCTGCAGTATCGGGGCCTTCGGCGACCGTAAACCAATCAGGCAGTTCAACAAATTCGGGCTTAGGGTAAGCGCCTATGCAGGTTGTTCTTATTTTGCTCATATGTTTGGCTGAGGATTCCTGGCGTTACCAATTAGCTGTGAGTTTATGGTCAACCGAAGTCTGAATCACTGATACTAGAAGCTCAATCACTCATCCTTAGTCTCTGAATCTACCTGCCCGTCTAAATTGGTAGGGGCAAAAATATTCTGGTACTGACGACCGGCCTGGTTGGTCTCGACAGCGGTTGTCGCATCAGAGTCGGGTTCAGATGGCTCAGTTGAATCAATCTGGCTGCCAAGGTTTGTGGGTGCGAAAATATTCTGGTACTGACGACCGGCCTGGTTGGTCTCGACAGCAACATCGGCATCCTGGCGGTTCGCCTCCCGTTTGGCCTTTGCCTCGGCGAGGCGTTGCTGTTTTAGAGCATCAAACTTCTTACGGTTCTCTTCGGTCACCTGTACCTTGCACTGCGCGACATCATAATCACGAGCAATCCACGCTGTTGCCAACATTGCGACAAAAATAAGACTGGCCAAGGCGCCTACAGGAACCCGCAGCACACGGTTACCCGAGCGCGAACGAGTTGGGGCTGGCAAACCCTCTGCCGCGAGTGCCTCGGTCTTCGCGACTTCTTTTCGCCGCAGGTATTCGTGAATCACTGCCCCAACCAGGGTAAGGCCAATAATAATGACAGCCAGCGCGCTGATCGATGGATTGATTCCGTAGCGGACCTTGCTGGCTAAGACCGTTGTTAGAGTGCTTTTTGAAACAATTGTGAATACGGTCGTATTGTAGTTCTCGAACGAAGCCAAAAATGCAAGCACTGCTGCCGAGGCAATGGCGGGCTTAAGAAAAGGCAGTAGAATTTTGCGAAAAACCTGAGTATGGGTAGCTCCTAAGTCAAGCGCTGCTTCTTCAAGGCCTGGGTCAAAGCGCTGCAGGCGCGCCAAAAACACCAACATGGCGTAAGCGGCAATAAACGTGGACTGGCCGATGATGGTCATGAAGTAACCATCGTAAAAAAAACTATCTTCTACACCCAGAACCACGCGGTCTATCCGTTCCCAGAACACCAGAGTCGAGATACCCAGAACAACACCCGGCACCAGTATGGGTGATATCGCGATGGTATAAACAATGGAACGTGCGCGTTTTTGCAACTGCGTTATCAGCAGTGATGCCGCTAGCCCAATGGGAACAGCAAGCAGGACGACACCGATGCCAACTAATAAACTGCTTCGCAGACCTCCCATTAAGTGCTGATCTTTGAATAGCACCCCGAACCATTCTGGGGTAACGCAGTTCCACGGAGAGATCGAGGGAAACTCTGAACTGTTGAAAGCCGTAAACGACATGACAATCAATGGGCCAAACAGGTAGGTAAAGAACAGCAGAATATAAAAACCTACTGCCAGGCGCAGCACCCTTGCCGATGTCATCGGCCAATCTCTCCAATCTTGACTTTAAATATCCGCATGATTGCGAGCACCAGCAGGACACAGGAGAGCATTAAGACAATAGCGTAGGCTGAGCCACGTGGCCAGTTGCTGCCGGTATTGAACCACTGGTAGATAATCTGCGTAAACCACAGACTGCTGGGGCCTCCAAGAATCTGGGGCGCTGCCAACGCGCCGGCCGACAACATGAATACCATCGTACAGCCCGAGCTAATACCCGGTTTGGCAAATGGGATCACTACCCGACGATGAATTCTGGCCCAGGATGCTCCTAAATCCCTGGCGGCTTCTATCTGGTTCTTGTCCAGGCTCTCCACAACGTTATAGATTGGAAAAATCATCAACAGGATGTAGGCGTAACCCAGGCCGGCATACAGCGCCACATCCTCGCGAACAAAGTCGATTGGTTGATCTAAAACACCGATGGACAGCAGGATCGCGTTAATAGTGCCTTCCTCGCCAAACAGAATTCTAAAAGCGAAGGCACGCAGTAGTTCATTTATCCAAAAGGGGATGATCAGAAAAAGCACCAGCAGGCGCGCCTTGCCACCGCGTGCGACTTGCGCAAGGTAATAGGCAATGGGATAACACAGAGCAAGATCAAATAGGGTTACGAATATCGCGGCGATAATGGTACGAAAGAATACCGTAACATCGACCACATTAAACGGATCTGGGTTATTAGGGCTGCCATAAGCCAGAAAATGATAATTGACGAACGTGTAGACATCATCTGGGCCACCCATGCGTGAGGGGTCAATCTGTTGCCAGTTGTGCCTAAAAGAGAAATCCAGCATAAACAGTTGCGGCAGCACGATCATGAGCACCATCCACAGCGCAACTGCGGCCAACATATACAACGACAGCATTGTGCCATTTCTGGCCAGGAACCTTCTGAACCAGACAGCCATTGCCCTACTCCAGGTATTACTCAGCCGCGAGTTCGCCCTGGGCCAGCGCTATCGCTCCCTGGGCTGTAAAACTGACGGCAATTCGGGAGCCTATCTCATAGGTTTCACGCTCGCCATCATTCATCACGGACATACGAATCACACTGCCTTCGGCTGTTTGCAGTACCAAGTGCCAGAAGTGTCCCTCAAACTCCTGGTTGGCCACGGTAACCTCAAGGCGATTTTGCAACGCACTTGGATCAGCAAAACGAACCGACTCCGGTCGGACAAACACAATTCCGGCATCGCCCGAAGTTAAAGGTGATACCGCAGATACCTCTGCATGTAGTACGCCTGACTTGGTCTGCACGCTGGCAATGCCTTGAGTTACTTCGATCACCCGGCCTGGGAAAGCATTGTTTTCGCCCACAAATGAGGCCACAAATGCCGTCTCTGGCCGGTCATACACGATAGTGCCGTCACTCACCTGATCAATCGTACCCTGGCGCATAACCGCGACTCGATCCGACATAGTCAACGCCTCACCTTGGTCGTGAGTGATATAAATAAAGGTAATTCCCGCACGTTGCTGAATGGCACGAAGTTCGGTACGCATGTGCTGACGCAGCTTCAGGTCCAGTGCCGACAAAGGCTCATCGAGCAACAGCACCTCGGGCTCCGCACACAAAGCCCGGGCAACGGCGACCCGCTGCTTCTGGCCACCGGAAAGCTCATCCACCATCTTGTCGCCCTGGCCTGGCAAAGCCACTAACTCCAAGAGTTCATCGGCCTTTTTCCGCCGGACTGATTTATTGACCCCCTTCACTTCAAGGGCAAAAGAAATATTTTCCCATACGCTCATTAGCGGGAATAGCGCGAGGTTCTGAAAAATCAACGCTGTCGGCCGCTGGTTTGGGCCAGTGCCCGCCATATCCTTGCCGCCTATCAATACCCGCCCCCGGCTGGGCTCCTGAAAACCCGATATGGCTCGCAACAATGTTGTCTTGCCGCATCCCGAGGGGCCGAGAAAGCTGAAAAACTCTCCACCCTGGATGGTGAGGCTGGTATCGCGAACCGCGACAAAATCGCCGAACTGTACCCAAACATTTTCAAGCTGAACATCTGCGCTCATCGGTGTACTTTTCCCCTAGCAGGAGTCAATAAAATCCAGGGAGCCGGTGCCCGACCGGCCACTGCGTTCTATCGGCGCTCGTTTTGGCCCGCTCGAACAAGCCCAGGCTCAGAAAAAAGCCCTCGGCTTTCGGCCGAGGGCTTTATTGCCTGATTAGGCGTTTACGAACTTATTACGGTACTCAGTACGTACGTCCGCGTACCACTGTGGCTCTTTCGGCCACGGCCAGAGGTTAGCCAGCGAGTTGCCGGGGTAAATCTGGTTGAACCATTTGCCGTAATCAGCACTCGCGTGCTTATCAGCGCCCAATACAGCGGAATTGTAGCCATGTTGGCCCCAGTCAGCGATACCGCCGCCGTCAATCGACCGCCCCGCGGCTTTTGCATCGAAGCAGTAATCCAGGAAGGCGTAGGTCTCGTCGACGTTTTCTGCCGCTGACGAAATACACAGACCGTCCACCCATGCCAGAGATCCTTCGATTGGTGCTCGATAAATGACAGGCTTGCCTTCCTTCATCTGCACAGTAGGCGGGCCGTCCCAAGTCTGCCCCACGACGACGCCACCGCTCATAAAGCCGTTTTTCTGGCTATCGGCATCGTTCCAGAACAGTTTAATCTGGCTCTTATGCTTGATGCAGAAATCAGTGACTACCTGCCAAGTCTTACGCATGGTCGCCTCATCCGCATACGCCGCCCGCATAGCGCCTGGATCCAACGCACCTGTAGTTTCCAGGTACAAACCAGCACCGAGCATACCCGAGTGCGGGCGCATCATGGTTTTACCCTCTACATCACTTTGCCAGACATCTCCGTAACTTGGCATTTCTCCATCACGTGGCGGTGTCCACTTGTCGGAGCGCCATGCAATTCCTTCAGTACCCCATATCTGAGGCAACCAATGAGAGCCTTTCCCACCAAAGCTCCACTCGTTATCGCCTACCGCAAGCATCGCCGGGTTCAGGTTCTTAACATTAGGAATGCGGTCGTAGTCAATTGCTTGGAGCAAATCCAACGGCTCCCACTGTAACGATCGCATATTGGTCGGACTGCAGACATCGAAACCCTTGCCCTTGGTCGCTTTCATCTTATTGATGATTTCTTCATTTGAACCAATGCCGGTGAAATTCACGGTAATCCCGGTTTCTTCCTTAAAGGACTTAAGGAATCCCGGCGGACAATAATCCGACCACAACAGCACGTTGACTTCACCCGAAGACGCAAGCGCCTTTGAACTGATGATCCACGGGCCTACGGCTGCGGCCGTTGATACCGCCGCAGACCGCTTGACGAATGATCGACGCCCCGCGTCCACCTCAACTCCCTTCTTATTTTTCTCCAGGCTCATTTTTTCCTCCAGTTGGTTATTTACCCCAAAGCCTGCGCGCTGTGCGCAGGACCGGGGCCCATTCACGTTTATGCCAAATCATGATCAAACCACGATTTAACAAGGACGTATAACTAAATAATAAATTCGAGTCAACGCCCTCTCAACACCATTCTAATACCACCGGATCAATACATGGCAAGTATTCAATGAATGTTTCGTAATCTTCCAAAAACCTAGCCCATTTGACCAATTTCCAGGCTTTAAGCCCTTAGTACTGAGCCAAGGTCTGTCGGATAATCTCGCAGATGCTATCCACATGGTGCCGTTCACTGATGAGCGGCGGCGCAATCAACCCCGAATCCCCGGTCATCTTGATGTGCAATCCGTTATGAAAGAGCTTTTTCTGAAAATCCAGGCCTCGCACTCCGGGTGCCTCCATAGGCGCCAGATCAATACCCGCAAATAACCCATAACCGCGGATGTCGGTAATTAAGGAGATATCGCTCAGCGCGAATACCTGGTCGAGAAAATAGCCCGAAAGGTCCGCGGCTCGGGCAATCAGCCCCTCTTTTTCGAAGATATCCATTGTCGCGATGCCTGCTGCACAAGCCCCGGGATGAGCGGAATAGGTGTACCCATGAAAAAACTCAACAGCACCTTCCGGCGATGCGTCCATGAAAGCTGAGTGCACCTTATCGCTGACGGCCACTGCACCCATCGGCTGGGCCGCATTGGTCAAAGCCTTGGCCATGGTCATGATATCGGGGGTGACGCCGAAAGCTTGCGACGCAAAAGGTGTTCCCATTCGGCCAAAACCACAGATCACTTCGTCAAAAATCAGCAAAATACCATGGGCATCGCAAATCTCACGCAGTCGTTCAAGGTAGCCCCGAGGCGGCACCAAGCAACCCGTGGAGCCAGCGACAGGCTCAACAATACAAGCCGCAATCGTATCGGGGCCGTAGTTCATGGCCGCCCGCTCAAGATCCTCAGCAAGATCCACCCCAGTCTCAGGCTGGCCTTTAACAAAACGATTCTCAGGTAGCCAGGTATGGCGCATATGCACCACCCCCGGAACACCGGGGCCAAACGCCTGACGGTTCTTTATCATCCCACTCAAAGAGACGCCTGCCAGGTTTACCCCATGGTAGGCCCGTTCGCGCGACACAAAGCGCTGCCGTTGGCCCTCGCCCCGCGCATAGTGATAGGCATAGGCGATCTTCATTGCGGTGTCGACCGCTTCGGATCCCGAATTGCCAAAGAAAATATGGTCCAAGCCATCGGGGGTCAGTTTGGCGACCCGCCGAGACAACTCAAATGCCAACGGTTGTGCCATCTGAAATGGTGGCACGTAGGCGGATTCTTTAAGCTGACTGTAGACGGCCTCCGCAATCTCAGGCCGGCTATGGCCAGCAGCGCAACAGAAAAGCCCAGAGGATCCGTCGAGGATTCTCTCCCCGGCGTCGTTATACATATAAACCCCCTCGCTGCGCACCACGATTCTGGGATCTGACTTGAAATCCCGGTTCGAAGTGAAGGGCATCCAGTAGTTCTCGAGAAATTCCGGGTCGTATTTCATGATGTTTCCTATGGGAAATGCGCCTGTTATAGTTGCCTAAAGACGAGTTAAATCGCTGCTGTGTGACTTGAAGTTAATCTTTCCACGCACCTTGAGGTAGGACCAGTTCCGTATGCCCGATGAGTCCAGTGATCCCAGACCGCCTGTTTGAATTACCACACAACGGGCAATCGAGCCTGCAGGCCCAAATCCGGGAAATGCTCGTCAGCGCGATACTTAATGGCCACATCCCGCCGGGTACACCCATGCCTTCGGGTCGCAAACTTGCCGAACAACTCAAAGTTGCCCGCAACACCGTCGTGCTGGTCTATCAGCATCTGGTCGACCAAGGCTTCCTGGTAGCCCGAGAACGTAGCGGCTATTTTGTCAGCGAAGACATTCTGCTCGATCAGGTAAAGACACCTCCATCAGAGGCCCTCAAACGAAACTCCATTGACTGGCAAGAGAAATTACGCTTTCGACCCACGACGCAACGAAACCTAGTCAAGCCGGCAGACTGGCAGCAATACCCCTACCCGTTTATCTATGGTCAGATCGACTCCAGCCTTTTTCCGGTAAATGAATGGCGCGACTGCTGCCGGGATGCCGGCAGTATCGGCGCGATCCATAGGTGGTCAGGCGACCGGGTTGACCAGGATGATCCAGACCTGGTCGAGCAGATTCACACACGCATATTGCCCAGACGCGGAGTATGGGCGCAGCCTGATGAGATCCTTGTTACGCTGGGCGCGCAACAGGCGCTGTACCTTACTGCAGATCTGCTGTTGACCGAAGATCAGGTGGTCGCCATGGAGGAACCTGGTTACCCGGATGCGCGCAATATCTTTGCGGCCCGCACTGCCCGCATTGAAGCGCTCGCGGTGGATGACAAAGGACTGGTTCCTGGATCAGCGCTTTCGCATTGCCAGTGCCTGTACCTTACTCCCAGTCACCAGTTTCCAAGCACAGTGACGTTGAGCCGTGACCGACGCGAAGCACTACTGGCAAGAGCCCGGCAAGACAAATTCGTCATCATTGAAGACGACTACGAAAGTGAACATAACTTTCTGGGTGACCCCACGCCCGCACTCAAAAGCCTGGACCGGGACGGCGTCGTGATCTATATCGGAAGCCTGTCCAAAACGCTCGCGCCGGGATTGCGGATCGGATTCATGGTTGCCCCTGCAGAATTTATTCGAGAAGCTCGGGCGCTACGGCGACTCATGAGCCGCCATCCACCCGCTAACAACCAGTTGATCGTCGCCCAGTTCCTCAAGCGCGGCTATCACGATGCCCTGGTCCGACGCCTAAGTCACTCACTGCGGGATCGATGGCATACGCTACGCGACGCGCTCAATCAGCACCTGCCAGAGTGGACAGTCAGCCCTTCGACCGGTGGCTCATCATTTTGGCTCAAGGGGCCGCCAGGACTGGACGCACGACAACTACACCAGGATTGTGCGGCCCAGGGCATCCTATTTGAAGCAGGAGATGTCTTTTTTCTAGCCCAGCCCGCGCCAAAAAATTTCCTGAGGCTGGGATTCTCATCTATCCCGGTTGATCGCATCGAGCCCGGTATCTCCAAACTGGCAGGCATGGCACGATAATTCGGTAACTCGCAGGGAGTTGGCCCGCAGAGCCAGTTCCGTTGATCTAACAACCCCACGGCCATTATCCGCGGCTGGGCAAGCAGGTGGCGCCGGATTGTTTGGGGTGCCTTGCCGTG
>JABINT010000121.1 GCA_018698075.1 Acidiferrobacteraceae bacterium | reverse complement strand
CTGTTACGCACAACAACTCACCCGAGCCGAAACCTGGCTTGACTGGCGATCACCCGCCGAGACGCTGGAACGACGCATCCGAGCCTTCAATCCCTGGCCGCTGGCCCGCTCGCGGCTGGGCGATATGGATTACCTGATCCGACGGGCTCGCGCGAAACCGTCCTGCACTAGCGCAGATCCCGGCATGGTTCTCGCCGCCCAAGATGGGTTGATTCAAGTGCAAACCGGCAATGGAGCGCTTGAGCTACTGGAACTGCAGCGTCCAGGCGGTAAAGCGCTGGATACCCAAGCCTTTCTCCATGGTCACCCTATCAAACCCGGCTCGATTTTCACAACCCGGGGGGCAGATCATGCCCAGCGCTGAAGTTTGTGCCGTCGCCGCTCGTATAGTCCATGATGTTGTCGCCCAGGGTCGCTCTTTGGAGATGGCAGCCAAGAAGCATCTGAACACCGTCCCGGCGCGCCGCATTAGCGAAACACGGGAAATCGCCTGGGGTGCGCTGCGCTGGTGGCACCGCTACCAAGGAGTCTTGTCGCGCCAATTACATCGGCCACTACGTGCCCGGGATCGAATACTCGAATCGCTGTTGGTGTGCGGGCTTTACCAGTACGATCACCTGGACGAACCCGATTACGCGGTGACAGCCAGCACTGTCGACGCCGCAGCGCTGCTCGGCGCTCCAAAAGCGACCAGCCTGATAAACGCCGTATTACGCTCTCACTTACGGGCTAAGACCAGTACCGAACCGGCCAGTGATGAAGAACTCTTTGCGACTCCCCGCTGGCTATTGAATGCGATACGCAAAGCCTGGCCCAATCAGTGGAACCAAGTGCTGGAGACAGCCAACCGTAAACCTCCCATGACATTACGGGTTAACACTTTGCAGATGCCACGTGATGAATACCTTAAGTGGCTGCGGCAACAAGGATTCAGTGCACAGGCCTCAACACTTAGCCCCTGGGGTGTCATTTTGGATAAACCTGTGTCCGTGGCTGAACTTCCTGGCTTTACAGCCGGTAAGGTGTCAATACAGGATGCTGCGGCGCAAATGACGCCAATATTTTGCCAGCCGGCTCAAGGGACTCGGGTCCTCGACGCCTGTGCAGCGCCCGGCGGAAAATGCACCCATCTGCTCGAGGTGTATCCGCAGATTAAATCGCTCACCGCGCTTGATCGACCAGGCCGTACAGAAGCGATCAGTGACAACCTGACTCGACTCGGCTTGACAGCGAAACTCATCGCGGGCGACGTCCTACAGCCTGAAACCTGGTGGGATGGTCAATTATTTGACCTAATCGTATTGGACGCACCGTGCAGTGGGACCGGAATCATGAGGCGACACCCTGATATCCGCCACCATCGACGAGCTTCTGACATCATCACCTACGCAAGAACCCAGGCACAGATGGCAGCGCGGCTGTGGCCTTTGCTCGCTCCGGGTGGCCAATTGCTTTACATTACCTGCTCGGTCCTGCCACAAGAGAATGACGGCCCCTTGCTTGAGTTACACCGTAAACACTCTGGAGAAAAACCCGAAAAACCGACCGTATCAGGCGCCCTGACAACTGAACTGGGAAATCAGTTTCTGCCTAACGAAGAGCATGATGGCCTGTACTTTGCATCGTTATTTAAGGATTAAGGCTACGAACATCGGCAAGACCGTATAATTCGGCCCAGCCCGAAAATCATCTTCTATGTTTTTTCAGCCAAATTCCGGCGCCGCCCGGCCAACCCGCCTGCTGCAAGCATTGCTGCTGGCAATGCTACTTGCCGGTTTTTCGATACACGCGCACGCCCAATTCGCCGTTAATTCGGGGCAATCGAAACTGGCTGGCGGCTTACTCAGCACCTCGGCACGATTGACCCTAAAGATCACGGGTGATCCTGCTCAAGCGCTGTCCAAAGGTATTGGGCTGACCATAGTGGTGCAGACCCGACTTTACCGGGCCAGCCTGGCATCATGGTACTTTAAGGTAGCAAACTGGGAGCGCCGCTTCCGCGTGGAGCACCATGCATTGTCCAACCGTTACACCCTGACCCAGGTCGCGACGGGGACGACCGATGATTTCCCTACTCTGACTGAAACGCTGAGCGCCATAGGTCGCTTTGCAACGACAGTTGACTTGCCCGCGGGAACCCATGAGAACGATGACCTGCAGATGCGTCTGCAGGTTTCGCTAGATCGCAAAAGTCTGCCCGGACCTTTGAAACTGGTTGCCCTTATTTTTAAGGATTGGCAACTGCGCAGCAGTTGGGGACGCTGGAAGGTCAAGACCCGGTGAATCGATCCCTGGGGTTTGCGCTCACGCTAGCCCTGTCAATCGTTCTGCTGGTGGCATCTATTCTGCTCAGTCAGAGCGCGAAGAACGATGACCTTTTTGGTGACCACTACGTGGCGCTCATCGTTTTAAATGTTGTGGGAATTGTCATTCTGGCAATCCTAACCTTCTTCCAGATCCGCAGACTCGTTATCCAGTTCCGCAATCGGACTCTGGGGTCCAGACTGACGCTTCGCTTTCTCGGGACCTTCGTGATTCTCGCTGTTGTGCCGCTCGCGATGGTCTATTATTTTGCAGTCCAGTTTCTGAGTCGAAGCATCGACTCGTGGTTTGATGTCCAGATAGAACAGGCTCTCGACGACGCACTACTCCTGGGAAGAAGCACACTGGAAGCAACCAAACTCGATGTGATTCAGCAGGCACATAAAACCGCACGGCTAATCGAAACGACTACCTCGTCGTTTCAACTGTACAACCTGCTTGACAGGCTTCGCGAAGCCGGAGCATTTGAGGAAATGAGTCTACATTCGGCCAGCGGCCGAATTCTGGCATCCAGCAGCAAGATGGCGATATCACTGGTGCCTGATGCGCCGGATAAGCAAGTCCTGAGAAAAGTCCGTCGCGACCAGATATTCGCTGAATTTGAGCCCACCCAGGACCACGGACTGATGCTCCGAGTAGCGATACCCGTGCCCGGCCTTGGAGTTAGTACGCCGGCAAGAGTGTTACAGATACTGCATCAATTGCCGCTGCGTTATTCGCGCCTAGGAGAGAGCGTAGAGTCGGCTTCGACAGAGTATGAAAAACTGAAATACCTGCGTGGCCCACTGACCGTCAGCTTCGTATTAACGCTGACACTGATTACCGTCATGACATTGCTGATCGCACTATGGGCGTCGATAGTTCTTGTCCAAAGACTGGTCGCGCCGCTTCGCGACCTGGCCGAAGGCACCCAGGCGGTTGCCCGAGGCGATTACAATAAACAATTGCCGGTCCACAGCGGAGACGAACTCGGCGTGCTCGTTGACTCCTTTAACCGGATGACCCGCGAAATCGGCAACGCCCAGCAAGTCGCCCTGGAAAGCCAGCAAAGAGCTGAAGCGGAGCATGCCTACCTCAATACCGTACTGACACATCTTTCGGCTGGAGTGCTCTCGTTTGATGGGCAGCAACACCTACGCACCTATAACGCGGCAGCAGAGCGGATTCTTGAAGCGAACCTGGAGAACTTCATCGGTACCGGAATCAACCCATTGCGCGATGCCCTGCCCGGGGCGGCAACTCTGATGAGCGCGGTAGAAAATGGCATGAGACAGCAGACCAAGGAATGGCAGCGTGAAATCAGCGTCACTGGTGCCAACGGCCGACATATTCTGATCTGCAGCAGTACTCGACTGGATGCCGAAAGCGTCGACCCAGGATATGTGGTGGTTTTTGAAGATGCAACCGAATTACTCAAGGCGCAGCGGGACGCCGCCTGGGGTGAAGTGGCGCGCCGGCTCGCCCATGAGATCAAGAACCCCCTGACCCCAATACAGCTCTCAGCTGAACGTATCCGCAACAAATACCTGTCGGTCGTCGATCCTGAGCAGCGCGAAACACTGGATCGATCAACTAGAACCATCGTGCAGCAGGTCGAAGCGATGAAAACTATGGTCAATGCCTTTGCCGAGTACGCTCAGCCGGCGCCGTTGCAATTGCTTCTGATCGATATCAACCAGTTAGTCACTGACGCCGTCGAGCTTTTCCGGTCCGGAGCAACATCCATCAAACTACTGACCGATCTGGACACCACGCTGGAACAGACACGGGCTGACCCCAACGCCTTGCGTCAGGTTCTGAACAATCTCGTTATCAACGCACAAGATGCCCTTGAGAGTGATTCAGGTGAAGTCATCATCAGTACTCGCTTGAACGAACGCACTCAAGGAATCAGCCTCACGGTCCATGATAATGGCCCGGGGTTCGATCCGCAGACCATTGACCGAATCTTTGAGCCTTATGTGACCTCAAAGGAAAAAGGCAGCGGACTGGGACTGGCGATCTGTCGTCGGATTGTCGAAGAGCACGGTGGCAATATCCGCGCGACCAATCTGCCCAACGGCGGGGCTACCGTTATAATTTCGCTCCCGCTACGCCAGTAATGTCCAGGGCCCTCAAACGCACAATAACCCTATGAGCCCATTTACTGTTCTTGTCGTCGATGATGAGCCGGATATACGGCAAGTAGTCAGCGATATCCTGAGTGACGAAGGGTACGCCGTAACAACCGCCCAGGATGCGGCAACGGCCCGCGTGTGCTATGTCGAGGATCGCCCTGACCTGGTGCTGCTGGATATCTGGATGCCGGACACCGACGGCATCGCCCTGCTTCGCGAATGGCGCAAGGATTCGGACGTACTACAAACTCCAGTCATCATGATCTCTGGCCACGGCACGGTAGAAACTGCGGTCGAAGCCATTCGCGTCGGTGCCTATGATTTTTTGGAGAAGCCGCTGTCCACTGCCAAGCTACTGGTTACCGTAGCCCGAGCACTTGAAAACGTGCGGCTGCAAACTGAAAATCTGCAATTGAGAACACGCCTCGAACCTGCCGCCGGTTTAATCGGCCACAGTGAATCTCTAGCTGAACTAAAGCAACTGATCAGCCGGGTGGGAACTACCGACCAGCCAGTTATGATTCGCGGGGAAGCAGGCTCAGGCAAAGGTGTTGCGGCACGTGCATTGCATCAGGCCAGCAGACTTTCCAGCGGACCATTTATCGAAGTGAATCTTGGCGCGCTGCCCGCTGAAAGCATCGGCGCTATCCTGTTCGGAACAGAAATCGAAGGTGTCACTCGTCCTGGACAACTGGAGCAGGCCAACGGCGGCACGTTGGTACTTGACGAGATCGGTGATCTAAATCTCGATGCCCAGGCCAAACTGCTCAACGCCCTTGAAGGTGGCCGTTTCTTTCGCTTGGGCGGTACAACACCACTTGACTTAAATACCCGCCTCGTGGCCACTTCGAACCAAGCTCTGGAACAAAAAATGGCCGACAAATTGCTACGGGAAGACCTTTTCTATCGTATCAATACGGTTTCGATACAGGTTCCACCCCTGCGTGCACATCGAGAGGATATTCCGGATCTGATCAATCACTACGTTCAGCAAATTACTGAGAACCAACGCCTACCCTTTCGTCGATTTTCCATCTCGTCGATCAATTACCTCCGTAACCGTCCATGGCCAGGAAATGTGCGTGAGTTGATCAACTTTATTCACCGTATGCTGCTGACCACAACCTCACAGGAGATTGAGGCCGAAGAGACTCGCGAGGTCATGAGCCAAAGCGCGACTCCGCTTGATGAGGTCGAGGAAAAAAATGCCTGGCGGGATTTCGGTCGGCCGCTTAGATCTGCGCGAGAAGGTTTTGAACGTGACTACCTAGAATTCCATCTGCACCAAACCGGTGGAAATATCAGTGAACTGGCACGGCGGGCCGAACTCGAGCGCACACATCTCTACCGCAAACTTAAAGGCCTGGGCATCAACCCCAAGGCTGAAAAGTATCGCCAATGAAACTCGTTAACCGCAGGGAGCAGTATTCGTGAAAATAATCATCCTGGGCGCAGGACAAGTCGGCACCTCGATGGCGGAGATTCTCTCGCGCGAGGACAACGATGTGACTCTGGTCGATATCGACAATGAAAAACTCGACGGACTCCAGGATCGACTCGATATTCGTACCCTGCACGGGGCCGCCTCTCATCCGAGCATACTAGAACAAGCTGGCGGGCGAGACGCTGATCTGGTGCTCGCGGTAACCAACCAGGATGAAGTCAATATGGCAGCCTGCCAGATTGCTCATTCACTGTTTAATACACCCAAAAAGATCGCGCGAATCCGGTCAGCAGAATACCTCTCCCATCCAGGCATCTTCACCGATGAAGCGATCCCGATTGACGTCATTATCAGCCCCGAGCATATCGTTACCCAGCATATTCTGCATCTGATTGAGTATCCGGGTGCATTGCAGGTGGTTAACTTTGCTGGTGATCGAATTCAGCTGGTGGGAGTTCGGGCTGACAGGGAAAGCCCTCTGATCGGCCGCGAACTTAAAGCTCTACGCGAAGACCTGCCCAACGTGGACACCCGTGTTGCTGCAATCTACCGTCAGGATCGGGCGATCCCCCCTGAAGGCAACACTGTTATTGAGCCAGGTGACGAGGTATTTTTTCTGGCTGCCCGCGAAAATATACAGTCTGTCATGAGCGAGCTTTGCGCGGTAGAAAAGCCCGGCCGCCGCGTTATGCTCACTGGCGCAGGTAATATCGGGTTGCGGCTCGCACAAACCCTCGAAAAGTCCCATTACCACGTCAAACTGGTTGAGCACAATGCGGTCCGGGCAAAACAGGTTTCCGAGCAACTCGACCGTACCATTGTCCTGCACGGTGACGCTGCAGATGAAGAATTAATGCATCAGGAGAATATCGACAGTATCGATATATTCTGTTCGCTGACTAACGATGACGAGGCCAACATTCTCTCTGCCATGCTTGCTAAACGACTCGGAGCGAGACGTACCATGGCTCTGGTAAACCGCTCTGCTTATGTTGATCTGATGGAAAACACACTGGTCGACATCGCCATATCACCACGCCTTGCGACGGTTGGCTCACTACTTACCCATGTCAGGCGTGGCGACATGGTCGCGGTTCATTCTTTGCGACGCGGTGCTGCCGAGGCCATTGAGGCCATTGCCCATGGAGACAAAACCAATTCCCGAGTCGTTGGTCGCTCGGTTGAAGACATCTCGCTGCCTCTAGGCATCACGCTGGGCGCTATTCTCCGGGGAAAGGATGTCGTCATCGCCCATCACGACACGGTGATTGAATCGGAAGACCACGTCATTCTTTTTGTAGTCGACAAACGTCACATCCGTGAAGTCGAACAACTGTTTCAGGTAGCGGTAACCTTCGTCTAAGGGGCGCCTACAGTCATGTTATCCACCGCTGTGCTGAAGATTCTGGGCGTGTTGCTGGTCATGTTCAGCACAACACTGCTGCCGCCGCTGATGATCGCACTGATTGGCGGCGATGGTGGAGCGCTGGCGTTCTTTGTGGCCTGGCTAGTCACCATTGTCGCAGGGTTAGCCTTGTGGCTGCCCCTGCGCGCAAAAAAACGTGAGCTTAGAGTACGAGACGGCTTCCTGGTCGTGGTGCTGTTCTGGACCGTATTAGCTCTGTTCGGCGCATTGCCGCTACTGCTTTCCCCCGATCCGCAGTTGAGTATCACAGACGCATTATTCGAATCGATGTCGGGCCTGACAACTACTGGCGCCACTGTCCTCACCGGCATAGATCAACTGCCAGCTTCCATCCTGTATTACCGCCAGCAACTGCAGTGGCTCGGCGGCATGGGCATCATCGTACTGGCAGTCGCTGTAATGCCAATGCTCGGAGTCGGTGGCATGCAACTTTACCGTGCCGAAACTCCGGGTCCAATGAAAGACACCAAGCTGACGCCACGGATCACCGAAACCGCTAAGGCGCTGTGGTATATCTACTTGGGGCTCACAATCAGTTGCGCCCTGGCCTACTGGCTGAGCGGCATGAGTGTTTTCGATGCAGTTGGCCATGCTTTTTCCACCGTGGCGATCGGCGGCTTCTCAACCCATGACCTCAGCATGGGTTTCTTTGATAGCCCGGCAATCTCGATTATTGCAAGTTGTTTCATGCTGGTATCAGCTGTCAATTTCGCACTGCACTTTACCGTAGTGCGCTCACGCTCACCGCTGGCCTACCTGCAGGATTCAGAAGTGCGGGCATATATTGGTTTTTTTTCGGTCATTATCCTTCTGACTGTCACCATGCTCCTTTACTGGCGCGTCTACCCGGGTATCAGCGATACCTTGTGGCATGGTATTTTTCAGGTGATCTCCATTGGCACGACCACTGGCTTCACTACCACCGGCTTTCACTGGTGGCCGTCGTTCCTGCCGGTCATGCTGATCATGATGAGCGCCGTCGGTGGATGTGCCGGCTCCACCGCCGGCGGAATGAAAATGATCCGGCTGGTCTTGCTGTACAAACAGGGTAGGCGTGAGATCAATCAACTGATCCACCCCAGTGCATTCATCACCATCAAGCTGGGAAATAAGCCGGTGCCCGATCACGTGGTTAACGCGGTCTGGGGGTTTTTTGCCCTGTACATTCTCAGCTACGTGGGTCTGTCAATCGCCATGACGGCAACGGGTGTCGATCTGGTCACCGCCTTTTCAGCGATAACCGCCTGCCTGAACAATCTCGGCCCGGGACTGGGTTCGGTTGCGGACAATTACGCCGGGGTGACAACGGTGGGTAAATGGGTACTGTGCACCGCAATGCTGATGGGACGTCTGGAAATCTTTACCCTGCTGGTATTACTGACCCCTGCCTTTTGGCGCAGTTAAGTTAAGGCGCCCATGGCTGAGAAGCCATCAATGTGCACCCAGAACCTCGTCTATTGCCTGAGCTACCTGGGCGACGGTGATCCGGCCAATACAGCTACGTGGACAATAAGAACGCCGGTAACAGCGGTGACAATCAGTGTCAGCGCGAACAACCACCGAACCTTCACTCCGCGGGGCTACTCGGGATTCATCGGTGGGGCCAAAGAGCGCGACCAGAGGGCGATTGTAGGCTGATGCTACGTGCATTGGCAGGCTATCCCCGGTAACCACCAACTGGGCAATACTCACCAACGCGAAATACTCAGGCAGCGATAGGCAGCCAGCAAAACTGGCGGCACGCGTCGGCGCCAATCTCGTCAGGGCCTCACTGATAAGTGCCTGCTCTGAAGCGGTCCCAGTGAAGATCACAAAAAAATCCTCGGGAAGTTTTTTAACCAGATCGACAAATTCCGACAATGGCCAATTCTTAGTCGGCCAACGGGTGAGTGGACAAAAGACTGCAATGCGCCGGCCGCGAACGCCAAGACGGTCTAAGCGTTCATCAATCGCCTGATTATCCGTTGCCAAAGCGTGCAGCACCGGGCTGTGCTGGCGAGGCTCAATGCCGCAAAGACGCAACACCCCGTCCATTTCGGCTATCGCATGCAACTGGGGTCGATGGAACCGCTGGGCAAACCACCAGCGGCCTTTAACATAGCGCCGACGAGCACGAGCTGCCCATAGAAAAATAACCGTTTTCCAACTCCCCTGCAAATCCAGGGCGATGTCGTAATTGTGTTCGCGGACCGCGCCAAAGGTGTTTAGAAAATGCTTCGCAGTCCATAATGGCTGTCGCCACCAATCAAACTTTATCCGGTAGCGGTCAAAGGTCAGTAAACGATCAACATCTGGATTACCACGGAAAACATCTGCAGCCGTAGTCGACGTCAGCACAGTAATTGAAGCTTCTGGGTATGCCAGGCGAACCGAGCGTAGCGGCGCAGTGGCGTGAACCACATCGCCAAGCGATGTCTGCTTAATCAGCAGGATATTCATTTAGGCGCCCTACCACGAGCAACGCTAGATCGCTGGCAGCAGATAAACGCGGCATCAATCATAAGGGGAGCTTTCACCGTTGGGCCGGGTCCGGAACCAGCGCAGGGTCCACAAATACTGTTCAGGTGCCTGGCGGATAGCGGCCTCGAATGCCGCATTCACCACGGTGGCATCGGCTAAGGCATCACCCTTGGGGAAATCCGCCAGTGGCGAACCCAGTGTGACATGATAATGGCCACTATCGTCGAGTCGACAGAATACCGGGATGACTTTGGCGTCTGTCATTTTTGCCATTCGACCAACCACGGGTAGCGTAGCTGTCGTGATGCCAAAAAATGGCGCGAATACCGACTGCTGACTGCCCAGATCTTCATCAGGCATAAAGTAACCCACCCAGCCCGCACGAATAGCCTTAACCAAGGGCCTTAGTCCCTGATCACGCATAAAGATTCGTGCGCCAAAACGGGTGCGCCCACGCCAGAGACGCCAATGCAACAACGGATTGGACGGTGCCTTCATCATTGATGCTCCTGCGGCGACTTTAGCCAGCACCGCACCGGTCATATCGATACCAACTACGTGCGGGATGATCAACAGGACTTTTTCACCGGCCTGATGCAATGCGCGCAACTCGGCCTCGCCAGATAACGTACACAAGCGATCCAGCCGGCGTCGGGACGCCCACCACACCAGGCCAAGATCAAGGATGGCCTGTCCGTAGCGAGTCAGATGCTCACGCAGCACGGCCTCACGAGCTGCCTCATCCCAATCAGGGAAACACCACTGAAGGTTGATACGTGCAATTCGCGTACGTTTGTGATTGCGATGAAAAAATGCTTTACCGATCTGACGGCCGAGCGCCAATACCAACGGCCGCGGCAACAGCAGACACAAACCGATGGTGCCGGCCAACAGCCAGGTACCCCAGTACCGGGGTCCAAGAAAGGATAGCCGGAAACGTGGCGACTCTGGGTGGTGATCTTTCAACTTGCCCTAGGTGACTGGAGCTGACACGGATAGAGCCAGCATCTACATCAATGCCTCCGGTTTCAGAGTCGACCCTTCCTCCTGGCAATTCTCAGCCTGAGTGCATTCAATTTGATAAAACCATCGGCATCACCCTGGTGATACGCTCCCTGATCATCCTCAAAGGTGACTACGCTCTCATCAAACAGCGAATCCGTATCCGAGCGCCGGCCACAGACCGTTACGCTGCCCTTGTACAGTTCGAGCCGTACCACACCATTAACCCGCAACTGTGATTCATCGATCATTCGCTGCAACATTTTTCTTTCCGGGGCAAACCAATAACCATTGTAGATGAGCGTCGCATAGCGCGGCATAAGTTCATCCTTCAGGTGGGCGTCCTCCCGATCCAGAGTAATAGACTCGATCGCCCGATGCGCCTTGAGTAATATGGTTCCCCCGGGGGTTTCATAACAGCCCCGATTCTTCATGCCCACGTAGCGGTTCTCAACGATGTCTGCGCGCCCGATACCATGCCGAGCGCCCAACTGGTTAAGCGCCATCACCATCTGACCGGGACTGAGAGCTTCACCACCGATCGCTACCGGGTCTCCGGCTGCGAAGGTTAACTCAACTGTCTCTGGCTCATCCGGCGCCTCGTGCGGGGACACAGTCCAGCGCCACACGGATTCATCGGGTGCAGTCCAGGGATCCTCAAGCTCGCCGCCCTCGTACGAGATATGCAGCATATTGGCATCCATGGAGTAATCAGCGCTGCCATCCTTTCGCGTTTCGACTGGGATGCCATGCTCTCGGGCGTAAGCCACCAACCGCTCGCGAGAGTTCAGATCCCATTCCCGCCAAGGCGCGATCACTCGAATCTCCGGATTAAGTGCGTAAGCGTTTAACTCAAAACGTACCTGGTCGTTTCCCTTGCCTGTCGCACCATGGGCGATGGCGTCGGCTCCGGTTTCCGAGGCAATTCGAACCAGGTGGCGAGCAATCAGTGGGCGTGCAATGGCGGTTCCCAGCAGGTACTCCCCTTCGTATAAGGTATTAGCGCGGAACATCGGAAAGATATAGTCGCGGGCAAATTCCTCGCGCAAGTCCTCAATGAAGATTTCCTTGACGCCCAGAATCCTGGCCTTCTCCCGAGCGGGCTCCAACTCCTCGCCCTGGCCGATATCGGCAGTAAAGGTCACGACTTCGCAATGATACTTATCCTGCAACCATTTAAGGATAATTGAAGTATCGAGCCCGCCAGAATAGGCGAGCACTGCCTTGTTAATTTTTTCCACAATGTGATCCGTCTGCTGAGCGGGGCAAGTCGCCGACTACTGGGCGACATGCACTCCATTATATCAGCGGCTAAACCGACCTCGGTTGCAGAATCTATCGCCGAACCCTAGAATTTGTAGTTTGAGCGCCCTTTAAGTGGGCGTTTTATTTTTTGTGACACGCCACCTTCGGTAGATCGACAACATGACACGGCATTTCCTGACCTTACGTGATCTGTCTCCCGCAGAACTGGGAGATATTATTCGTCGGGCGATCACCTTGAAACGCGCTCAAGGAGGCGGGCAACGGCTGACCCTGCTTGATTCTCGCACCATGGTGTTGATTTTTGAAAAATCATCAACCCGCACGCGGATCTCATTTGAGGTTGCCTGTACCCAACTGGGCGGTTCGTCCGTTTTTCTGTCGCCCGGCGACAGTCAGATGAGCCGAGGAGAATCAATCAGCGATACCGCACGAATCGTCTCCCGCATGGCAGATATCATTGTCCTGCGCACTGGACCACACGACCGGGCAACAACCATGGCAGCTCACTCACAAGTGCCCGTTATCAATGCCCTGTCCGATGCCTTCCACCCTTGCCAGTTACTTGCGGATATCCAGACTTTTCGCGAGCATCGAGGTGAAATGCGTGATGCCCGGGTGGCATTCGTTGGCGATGGTAGCAGCAATGTCTGCCAGTCATGGATTAACGCGGCCGCAATGATGCAGTTCACACTGCATATCGGGGCGCCGGATCTGTATCGCCCCCATCCTGAGATAGTCGCCGCCGCTGGCAAGCGTTGTACATTAACAAACCAGCCAAGCGAGGCGGTGGCCGGTGCTGATCTCGTGGTCACCGACACCTGGGCCGGCATGGGGCAAGAAGCCCAAAAAGCTGAACGGCTCAAGGCATTCCACGGGTTTCAGATCGATAGCCAGATGATGGG
>JABINT010000100.1 GCA_018698075.1 Acidiferrobacteraceae bacterium | reverse complement strand
GGTCGGCGATCTCACTGCACTGTGTTTTTCTTGAACGTGCTCAGTGCCTTCTCGCCAGCGATGTTCGATCTGCCGTATTGCCGCACAGAATGAGTAGCGGGCAACCTTTTATCGGCATCGTTCAGGGTGACGCCTGTGGTATCGGCCCCGAGTTGTTGCCCAAACTGCTGCGCGGCCTTGAAGACAGCGAAAGAAGCCGGACGCTGGTGATCTCTGACCAGCGGGTCATCGCGGCCGGCTGCGCGGTCAGCGGACTGACAATCTCCTGTAAGACTTTGAGTGACCGAGCTGGTATCGATCCGCACTGCGGCCAGGTCCAGTTGCTGGACGTGCCGTGCCTAGACCCGGCCCGCATTGTCCCGGGCATGGTCTCCGCTGATGCCGGCCGCGCTGTGCTTCAAACATTTGGTCTTGCCATTGACCTTGCCGAGGCCGGCACTATCGACGGGATCTGCTTCATGCCGTTTAACAAGGCCGCCATGCATCTTGCCGGCATCGGTGTTGAAGACGAGTTGACCTTCGCAAAAAACAGACTCGGCGTCACCAGTCGAGCCAGCGAGTTCAACGTGATTGACGGCATGTGGAATGCCAGGGTCACGTCACATGTCCCGCTGAAGGACGTAGCAGGCAGGCTGACCATTGATCTTATCGTCGAGGCTATCGCCCTGGCCGACCAGACCTTGAAGAAAGCCGGCTATGCCAGCCCCCGAATCGCCGTCGCAGCGCTCAACCCCCACGCCGGTGACGGCGGTACTATCGGCAAAGAGGAGATCGATACCATCGCACCCGCGGTTGAAAAAGCAAGATTGCAGGGGATCGAGGTCCACGGGCCATTCCCGAGCGATACGCTTTATCTCAAGGTCCGTGACGGCCAGTATGACTGTGCCCTCAGCATGTATCACGACCAGGGCCAGATCGCGATCAAGCTACTGGGGTTTGACCAGGGCGTGTCGGTGCTCGGCGGCCTGCCGGTGCCGATCACCACTCCGGCTCACGGCACGGCTTTCGATATTGTTGGCACAAACACCGCAAATGTACGCGCCGCACTGAACGCTTTTCGCATGGTGGCCGCCATGGCGCAGGGTCGCGACCATCGTCATGTCTGATCTAAGAGACTCATAACCTGAACCGACAAAACCCATCAATACAGGAGACCCTATGAAAGCCGTACAGTTCGATGCCTTCGGCCCAGCCCACACGGTCAGTTACTGCGCTGAGGTACCGGATCCTGGCCCTCCTGCCGGCGACGAGGTGATTGTCGATGTTGTGGCTTTTCCGATCAATCCGGCCGATGTTCTGACCATTGAGGGCAAATACGCAGCGCAGCCACCACTGCCCTACACGCCGGGCGCTGAAGCGATTGGCCAGGTCAGTGCGGTCGGCGCTGATGTCGACGGGCTTGCAACCGGCGATTCGGTGATCCTGCTCGGCCGCGAGAACTGGGTTCAGAAACGCAGAGTCAAAGCGTCCGAGGTGCTGAAGGTCGATGTTCAGTCAGATCGGATTCTTCAGTACGCGATGCTTAAGGTTAACCCCGCCACTGCCGCGTTAATGCTGCGCGAGTACGTCGACCTCAAGGCGGGGGACTGGGTTATCCAGGATGCCGCAAACTCGGGTGTTGGACAATGCCTCATTCGATTGGCCAAAAAAGCCGGTATCAGAACCGTTAACGTGGTACGCCGCGAGTCACTGGTCGAGCCGCTCAAGGCATACGGCGCTGATGTCGTGCTGGTTGGCCTTGATGATCTGAGCAAACGGGTTAATGCGGCTACAGCTGGGGGTCACGTGCGCCTCGCCATTGATGCGGTGGCAGGAAATACCAGTTTGCGACTCGCCGAGTGTCTTGCCGATGGCGGTATGATGGTTAACTACGGGATGCTGAGTGGCGAGCCCTGTATGGTCATGCCGGATTGGGTGGTTTTTCGCCACCTCACGCTGACCGGCTTCTGGCTGTCTACACATCTTGGGCAGATGCCACGAGACCAAAAAGAACGGCTGTATCGGGAGCTTTCGGATGATGTCCGGGACGGCACCTTGAACGTCAACATTGAGGCCACTTACGATATCAGCGATATCAAGGATGCGCTCGCTCATGCGGCGCGGCAGAGCCGGGACGGAAAAATAATTGTTTTGCCCAATGGCGAGGCATAAATGCCCGCCCCTGCATTGTCGTCGATCGAAACGGTTAAGGGAATCTTGTGAATTGAGCACCAAGGGCATCGACCTTCATGAAAGGCCAAGGCCGTCTTCAAGGGGAGAAAATAACCAAGGAGATGAGAGGAAATGAACTTCACGACAGACGATGACGTCACCCTTTATTACGAAGATTCGGGATCCAAGGACGCGGTAGCGGTCATCTTCGCCCATGAGTTCGCTGGCGAGGTGGGGAGTTGGGATGATCAGATCGCAGCACTGAAAGATGATTATCGCTGTGTAGCCTACGCTGCCCGAGGTTGGTTGCCCTCAGAGGTGCCCGAGGATCCGGCGGCCTACAGTATCGAGCGCGCGGTCGCCGATATGATTGGTCTGATGGATCATCTGGAACTGGAAAAAGCCCATGTGGTTGGCCTGTCAATGGGGTCGAACACGACCTTGCAGAGCGCACTCTGGCATCCCGAACGTTGCCACTCGCTGACCATGTCGTCGTCGGGCTACGGTGCGATGACCGAAGGCCGGGCAGAATTTCAGAACGCTTGCCACGATATGTCTGCGCGACTGATCAACGAGGGCTGGGCAAACATGGCGGATACTTATGGCGATGGTCCGTTCAGGAAAAGCTTCAAGCGCAAACATCCCGAGGCCCACGCAGATTTTCTGAAACGCCTGTCGGGGCATTCCTCGTTGGGTTCGGCCCTGACACAGCGTGGCATTCAGGCCCACCGCCCCTCGTTCGTCGAACAAGAAGAAGCGCTCAAGGCCCTGACGCTGCCAACGCTGCTGATTGTTGGCGATGATGATCATCCTGGTCTTGCCGGCACGCTCTACCTAAAACAGGTGATCGCAACAGCGGGGCTGTATGTTTCACCCCGCACCGGACATCAGGTGAATTTAGAAGAGCCCGAAGTGTTCAATCATGTGCTGAGGCAGTTTCTCAGTGCCGTCGGTGACGGATCATGGGGTGTTCACCCCGATACGGACAGGATGTTCTAGTGTGACCTTGCCTTTGCCCATCATTGACGCGCATCATCATCTGTGGGATCTCGAAACTGGAGACTACCCCTGGCTCAATGGCGACAAGCAGGTAGATTTTCGCTATGGCGATTACAGCGCCATCCGCCGGGACTATCTCTATGATGATTTTCGCGGCGATGCGGCGAACCAGAACGTCGTCAAATCCGTACATATGGAAGCCGAGTGGAACCGGGCGAATCCTGTTGCCGAATCACGCTGGTTGACGGGGTGCGCGCAGACCCATGATCTACCCAGCGCTATCGTCGCCCAGGCCTGGCTTGACCGGGAGGATGTCGCCGATATCCTGGCGGCGCACGCCGCGTTGGATTTAGTGCGGGGGGTTCGGCAAAAACCCAACGCAGCGTCACGGCCTGAGGATTTCATAGCGGGCGCACCCGGATCGATGGCCGACCCTCGGTTTCGCGAAGGCTACGCTTTGTTGGCTGATTTTGGGCTGTCCTATGATCTACAAACCCCCTGGTGGCATCTTGGCGAAGCCGCGAATCTGGCGGGGGATTTCCCTGATACCCAGATGATTCTGAATCACACCGGGTTACCCGCTGACCGCAGCGCGCAAGGGTTGGCCGGTTGGCGTGATGCGATGCGTCACCTGTCGCAAGCTGCCAACGTCGTCGTCAAGATCTCCGGCCTTGGTGTACCAGGCCAAGCGTGGACAGTCGATAGCAACCGCAGCATCGTACTGGACACCATCGATGCCTTCGGCACAGAGCGTTGTATGTTCGCCAGCAACTTCCCGGTCGACCGTCTGTGCGCGACCTACGATGCAATCTTCAACGGCTTCAAGGCGATTACCGCCAATTTTGACGACGAGGAGCGTGTGAAACTTTTCCACGATAACGCAGCGCGCATCTATCGCCTTTAAGATCTACAACGTCTGATCGTCGTAGATTTTGAGGATGGCGGTGGCGTCGAGTTCACTGTGGCCCTTGGCGATCAGAACGCGGTACAGCGCAGTCGATTGGCTGGACATCGGCACCGGGGTGTTGGTCTGTTGGGCCAAGTCGACAACCATGTCGAGATCCTTCAGGACTTGGCGCGCATAACCCGCCGGGTCGAAGTCACGCTCAATCATGCGCGGGAAAAAGCGCCGGAACATCGGGCTGTCAGCATAGCCGCCCTTGAGTGCTTTTGGCACCTTAGCCGGATCGATCCCGGCATTTTTCGCCAGGGTTACAGCCTCTGCCAGGAGTGTGAAATTGTTCAGCACCAGAACCTGATTGACCATCTTGGTCACTTGTCCTGTGCCGAGTGCCCCCATGTGGGTGTTGTGGCCCAGCGTATCGAGCACCGGCTGGACTCGTATCACGTCATCATCGTTGCCTCCAACCATGATTGCCAGCTCGCCCGTTCCGGCAGCAGGCGGCCCACCCGAGATTGGCGCATCGACCCAGCCCATACCTGTTTCCCCCTTTAGGCGGGCGGCCAGTTGGCGTGTTTTGTCAGCGATGGTAGTCGAGTGATCGACAAAGATTTTGTCCGCATCGCCTCCTTCAACGATACCGTTTGGTCCGAATATGGCCTCGGTCAGGGCGGGTGTGGTGATGACGCAGGCCTGAACGATATCGCTGGCCCGCGCCACCTCGGCAGGGGATGCAGCGGCGATTACGCCGTTCGCCACAGCCGCACTCATCTTGTCGGGGTCGGGATCGAAGCCGGTGACCTGATAGCCGTTTTTAATCAGGCGTTTGGTCATTTGTGAGCCCATCAGCCCAAGACCAAGATATCCGAGTTTGGGTTTACTTGCCATCCTATCTACCTCTGTTATGGTGTTGATCATGCCTTGCGGGTGGGACTGGGATATTAACGCTTAGGGGCCACACTGACTGCCTTAAGGTGTTCAAGGCAGAAGGGCCCTTGTGTTAAATAGTGCGGCCCGGGCAGTTCTCAAGCGGGTATGGCGGTTCGCCCCGTGTGAGCGCAGGTAATAGTGGTCTTCATGATTTGGGCGATGTCATCGGCGATCTGCAAACCCAAAACGCCGCGCAGCCGCTACTGCAAGGGGCTGCGGCCATGGCCGCCGTGCCCAAACGATAGCAGGCGCTGGTGCATAACGTCTACAGCATAGGTGACGCTGTGTGACGTGAGCTCAATACAGAAAAAAGGAGAGGGTGAAATTGAAGGCGGTGCGAGAATCGGTGATACTGTTTGGTGATTACCGGTCGGAGTTTGAGCTGCAATGCGAAGAATTGGGCATGTTGATGGCGGCGAGTCTGGAAAGTGGGATAATCTGAAACTCGAAAGTTAATCTGGTTGTTCTCGTGCAAGCGGGAATCTTGGTTCGTGCCCGTGTTAGCAGGTTTCGCGCATACACGGGAGTGATTTTAATTATTGTTGGGAATATAAAATGGGACAGTTTACAAACAAGAAAGCGATCGTTTTAGGTGGCACCTC
>JABINT010000119.1 GCA_018698075.1 Acidiferrobacteraceae bacterium | reverse complement strand
GATCCTGACAAGCGACGTCACATGCTGCGACTGTGGTTAAGAGCACATAAACCGCGCCCCATCGTGGATGACATCTCGGCGTTTGGCAAGCGCGCCGGGATTGCTAAACAGACTGGTCGAGCCAGCGTTTATCAAGGTGCACTGGAGTATGAAGAATATGCGGTGCCTAAATCCTAGCCGGTTGTGGCTGATCTATAACGGCGTTTTGTACTAAAGTTTTCTTTTCCGCGGTGAGATCGAGCCGCGGCAGTGGTGATCGGGCAGCATTGATGAAAAGCGACGTTCAAAGATGGGAAGCGAAGTATCTTGGTGCTGAGTTGGCACCCGCGTTGCGTGTGGATCCATTGCTTGTGAGGTATATCGATACCCGGGTTGATCGAAGCCGAGCTTTGGATGTCGCGGCGGGCACTTGTCACGCCAGCGTGTATCTGGCGCAGCAGGGTTTTCAGGTTACAGCGCTCGACTGTAGTGCCGCTGGTTTGGCTCTGGGTCGGCGTCTTGCAAAGCGCGAAGGCGTGGCAATCGAGCTCTGTGAGCTTGATCTGGATAAAGCCGTTCTGCCCAAAGGGCTCTGGGCTGTGATCTGCTGTTTTCGCTACCTCAACCGCAGCTTGTTTGTGCAGATGGCGAAGGTATTGGCACCCGGCGGGATTTTGATTTTCAAGACTTTCAATGTGCATCATCTCGTCAAAGCGCCAAGTTTTAGCCCGGAATATGTACTGCAACCCGGTGAACTGGCCTCGGCCTTTTTAATGCTCGATACGATTGAACTGGCTGATGGCGATGACCCGCAAGAGAACACATCGTGGATTGTGGCGTGTCGCCCACGCTGACCAACGCTACGACCATCTGACAAAGCGTTTTACCAACCGGCGGTATTTTTCTCGACCCAGCGCTCTCCCGAGGCAAGGGTTTCTTTTTTCCAAAAAGGCGCGGTCGATTTCAGCGCTTCCATAATTTCACGGCAGGCATCAAAGGCGGCCTTTCGGTGTGCTGAGAAAGTGGCAACCAGGACAATATCCTCGCCGGGTTTGAGTTCACCGACGCGGTGGATGACCAGTGCATCGTCGAGGTTGTGTGCAGACATGGATTGGTCCACCAGAGCCTGTAACTGCTTTTCGGTCATGCCAGGATAGTGCTCCAGCACCATCGCTTGTACATCATCCCCCTCATTAAAATCGCGCATGGTGCCCACAAAAACAGCGCTGGCACCACTTTTACCTATCGTAAGGTGGCTGGAGCGATAATCGGCCACGGCCTGCCAGGGATCGAAGGGGTTTTCCCGAATCTCAATGCGCATCGCTACCTCAGCCGCCGGTCACAGGCGGAAAAAATGCCACCTCGTCGCCGTCAGCCACTGTCCGGTCCAGCGCAGCGTACTCTTTATTAATGGCCACCAGCATTTCTTCATCGGCTTCTTGCCCACTGGCCGATGTCCAGACATCACGGGCGGTTGTTATGCCTTGCGCATCTATCTCTAGGGCAGCGCTGCCAATGCGCTCTTTCAGGCTGGCGAAGAATCGGACGTTGATGCTCATGAATAGAACGGGGTATTAAGGAAATCAAGGTGATGGCAACCCTATAATAGGGCGAGACCTATTTAGCCACAAGCGAAGGTGTTGCCCATGTCCAGCAAAGCCCGTGAATTTGTTCCGGTTCCCATAGCGGTGATGACAGTATCGGATTCGCGTACTGAAGCTGATGATAAGTCGGGCAAGTTGTTAGTCGAACGCCTGACGAGTGTAGGCCACCGGATTGTCGAGAAAGTTATCGTACCCGACGATATTTTCCAGATTCGCTCTGTCGTGTCACGCTGGATCGCTGATACTGAGGTTCAGGTGGTACTGACTACCGGAGGTACCGGCGTGACGGGCTTTGATGGAACCCCGGAGGCTATAGCACCGTTGCTGGAAAAAGAGCTCGATGGCTTCGGTGAGATCTTTCGGGCTGTGTCCTACGAGGAGATCGGCACATCGTCATTGCAGTCACGCGCTGTGGCTGGGGTTGCGAATGGCACCTACCTTTTCTGCCTGCCAGGATCCTCCGGTGCCTGTGCTACCGCCTGGGACAAGCTATTGGTACATCAGCTGGATTACCGAACCCGACCGTGTAACCTGGTTGAGCTGATGCCACGCCTGCTGGAACACCGCTAGAGACCCAGAAATCTCGCCAAGTCAGCATCGTCCGATCAGCAGAGCATCCATGGCTTTGCGGCAATTGATGCGCGGAAAGTCTCGACAAGAACAATACGGGACGCTCTGGTGGATTGCCCATGCACTTGTTCAACTGGATAGTGAAGCCTGTTAGAGAACCCGGGTCTATCTATGACTGATTCCACTGAACCTTCTT
>JABINT010000076.1 GCA_018698075.1 Acidiferrobacteraceae bacterium | reverse complement strand
TGCACCTTGATAAACGCTGGCTCGACCAGTCTGTTTAGCAATCCCGGCGCGCTTGCCAAACGCCGAGATGTCATCCACGATGGGGCGCGGTTTATGTGCTCTTAACCACAGTCGCAGCATGTGACGTCGCTTGTCAGGATCGTCATCGTCTGCAAACGCTGTTCGGTTATGCAAAATCGTGTAGTTATTGAACAGCACAATGTCTCCTGGCGCCAGCATGAACTGCTGATAACACCGGGGACCGTGCGCTACCTTGTCCAGAATATCCAATGCGCTCTGTTCGGCCAAGGTTTTCTCTTTGCCCAGCTCTGCAAAAGCCATTTCAATATAACTTCTCAGATAGCTGATGCTGAGATAGCCATCCTTCATTGAAAATACGGGTACCTTTTGTTCCGTGATCGGCGATTCACCCTCTGCCTGCTCACCAAACAGATGGTAGTGAAACCCTTCACACAGCGTAGCTAGAGCGTCCGGGTAATTTTCCACAAGTTCGTTATAGATTGCAGCAGCCGCGGCATAGCCGCTCAAGCCGCCCTCCTTGGCGGGTGTGAGGCACATCATCCCGACGATATCAGTCGCATCCGTATGCAAAGCCAACTCGGTGCTGTTCTGGTAGGCGCGGTAGCGGGCGTTCTTGCCACCAAGGTTTACGACGTGTCCCAGCAGATCCCCAGCCAGGCTTTGCGACTGGGCTTCACCCATATGTGCACCAATCCCCCAGAAGATGAGTCCACAATCCTCCTTCGAATAACGATCGATAGGAAACCCGCTCAACAAAATCAAACCTTTTCTTTCCTGGATTTCATGCAGCCACTGCGTTAGAGCGGGGCCTAACACAGTCAAAGGAAAATCCCGGGCAGTAATTTTTTCAAGATCCAGGCCACACTCCTTGGCAGCGCATAAGGCCTGGTCAAGGTCGGCCAGTTCCATCTTGCTCAGCGGGTAGGCGACATCAGATTTAGAGCAAACGGAATCAGTAGTCCAACCGTTGGGATGATCAATTTTTGTCTTGGTCAGCATGGTCGGCCAATCCGATTGGGGGTCTTGCACTATAACCTGCTCTTACAAAAACCAATCTGGGCTCAGCAATTATCGTTTGGGGGTCACCGACCAGCACTCATTGGTGTTTTGGGCAAAGTGGCCCGCCCTGTTACGTACTGACGCCAATACAAGCACTCTGGAACGCGCCGTCGCCCTTTAGAGTGAGAAACACGGCAAAGCTTTACACGACATAGGGCAACCTTGTTACAACAACCGAAAATTGGCAAGGCCACTTAGCCATAGGGCTTATTGGCAAAAAAAGTTACACCAGTCCGGCAAACGGCTCAACAATCACAGAGTCGCCCGGTTGCGCATCGGCGCTCTCAAGCGGCAGGATGACAAAACAATTGGCCTGACTCATCGAACTCAAAATGCCCGAGCCCTGCTCGCCTGTCGTTGAAACTACCAGGGCGCCGCTTTCATCCTGCGACAGGAGGCCGCGTTGGAATTCGGTACGACCGGGGCGTTTTTTCAGTCGATCAGTCGTGCGAGCCCTAAGCCGCAGTGGCTGCCAAGCGATCTCGCCAGACAGATGCTTAAGCGCAGGCAACACGAACTGGTAGAACGTGACCATGACCGAAACCGGGTTACCCGGCAGGCCGAAAAAAAGGCTGTCGTCTATTCGCCCGAAAGAGAGCGGTCGGCCCGGTTTCATTGCGATTTTCCAGAAATTGACTTGGCCGATCTCGTCCAGCACCTCTTTGACGTAATCTGCGTCGCCGACTGACGCGCCGGCAGAGGTGATGACCACATCGGCCATGCTGGCAGCGCGCAGGAAAGTCTCCCGTATCTGTTTTCGGTCATCCGGCACTACGCCAAGGTCATTGAAAGTTACGCCTGCGCGGGTCAGCATACCGTGCAAGGTATAACGGTTGGAATCGTAAACCTCTCCCAGCGCCAGCGGCTGGCCAATCGAACGTAACTCATCGCCATTGGAGAAAAAAGCGACCTGGGGCCGGCGCAATACGGGAAGTTCACTAACGCCCAGCGATGCCACCATGCCGATATCCGCTGCCAACAACCGGCGTCCAGCACCAAGCGCAGTACCACCGCGTGCCAGGTCTTCCCCGGCGTGGCGTACGTGTTGTCCTTCACGCTGACCACCCGCCACCCGGATCAGATCGTCGTCGCGCTCGACATGCTCCTGCATGACTACTGTGTCGGCGCCGTCGGGCAGCACCGCTCCAGTCATAATGCGCACGCTCTCGCCTGGACCAACCGAGCCGTTGAAGGCCCTGCCCGCCCATGCCGTGCCAATCACCTGTAGTGGCATCTTGGCTAAATCTGCAAAACGCAGCGCATAACCATCCATAGCTGAGTTGGTGTGGTTGGGGACCTCGATTGGAGAGTGCACATCGGCAGCAAGAACCCGGTCAAGCGCCTCGCGCAGCGCGACAACTTCGACGTCGCTGATAGAGCTAACGGTCTCAGCGATGCGCTTAAGCGCGCCATCCACAGACAGCAGGGCCGGATCGTATGGGTCGTCGCAACTGGGTTGGGGTGTCACTTGGTTCGCCGAGCTCATGTCTTTCGCTTCCAGTCACCGGATCGGCCACCGGATTTTTCCAGCAACTGCACGTCGGTAATACTCATGCCTCGATCCACTGCCTTGCACATGTCATACACTGTAAGTAAGCCAGCGCTGACACCGCTTAAGGCTTCCATCTCGACACCTGTTCGCTCGCGAGTCTCAGTGGTGACCGTGCAGTGCACGCACTGGGCATTACTGTCTATCTCGAAGATCACATCCACCCGTGTTAAAAAAAGCGGGTGACACAGCGGGATAATCTCGGAGGTGCGCTTGGTTGCCATAATCGCGGCGACGCGAGCTACCGCAAGCACGTCTCCCTTAGGATGCCCGCCCTCGGTAATCAGGTTCAGCGTAGCGCGCTCCATGCGGATGCTGCCCCGGGCGACAGCGCGTCGAGCGGTTACCTCTTTCTCCCCGACATCCACCATATGGGCTTCACCGCGCTCATTAATATGGGTCAGTGTTTTCTTTAAAGGCAAAACTTGCACCGCTGGTTTTAAGATCGGTCGATTATTGTAGCGACAATCGGCTAAGCCTGGGTTTGGGGCCAGCATGAAGCCCAGTCGGCACATGCTAAAATTTAACTAATTTCCAACTATTTAGATGCCTTTTCTATGGTCAGCACCGCATCCACTATGGGATCCCTGGGCTCACCGGCTCCCGCTTTTAGTTTGCCTAACACGAATCCCGCAGCCGGGGAGAAAACGGTTTCGCTGTCCGATTACGCCAGCAACTCGGCTTTGCTGGTTGCCTTTATATGCAATCACTGTCCTTATGTGATCCATATCCGCGAGGCGCTGGTGCAGTTTGCCAAAGACTATGCGCCTCGTGGACTGGCGCTAGTGGCGATCAGTGCGAATGATGCCGATAACTACCCGGATGATTCCCCGGCGAAAATGTCTGACGAAGCCGTTCGTCATGGCTTTTCCTTTCCCTATCTTTATGATGAAGGCCAGTCGGTGGCCAAAGCCTACCGAGCGGCTTGCACGCCGGATTTTTTTCTATTTAATAGCGAGATGCGCCTGGTCTATCGTGGTCAGTTCGATGCCAGTCGACCCAAAAGCAATGAACCGGTTACAGGAGTCGACCTGCGTAATGCCGCTGATGCGGTTCTTGCGGGTAGTGTCATCGCAGATAAGCAAATCCCCAGTGTCGGCTGCAGCATCAAGTGGAAAGACGGCGGAGCACCGGATTACTTTCCCGCCTGAACACGTGGCGAGTGGCGTGCCCTGCAAACCGTGATTGGTGAATCAGTTCTTTTTTCGGTCTTCCTGATCTTCACAGGCGCGGCCCTGTTAGCCACTGTCGCGCTGTATGCACGCCAGTCGCTGCTGATCGCCTATATCGCTCTGGGGGTGCTGTGCGGCCCATCTGGCTTCGGCCTTGTCGATGATCCGCATCTGATCGAGGATATCGCCCATGTGGGCATCATTTTTCTGCTGTTTCTGCTGGGTATAGACATGTGCCCCCGCAAACTACTGGAGCTGATGCGCGAAGCGATTGGTGTGACGCTCGCAAGCACACTGGTGTTTGCACTCCTTGGCTACGGGATTGCCGCAGCGCTCGGGTTTTCCCAGCCTGACTGCCTGCTGGTCGGCATTGCCACCACCCTTTCTAGCACCATCATCAGCCTGAAACTGCTGCCCACTACGGTGCTGCACCACCGCCACACCGGTGAAGTCATCATCAGCATTTTGCTGCTGCAGGATCTGCTGGCCATCGTTGCGTTACTGTACCTTCACACCATGGCCGGTGGTGGAGCATCGGGGCTGCAAAACGCCGTTCAATTCGCTGGCCTACCAGCGCTGTTCCTCGGCGGGCTGCTCGCGGAGCGAGTGGTACTACGGCCTCTGTTCCATCGTTTTGACAAGGTTGGCGAATATGTTTTTTTGCTGGCGCTGGGCTGGTGTCTGGGATTTGCCCAACTGGCTCAAAGCCTCGGGCTTTCTTACGAGGTGGGTGCTTTTATCGGCGGCATTACCCTGGCCAACAGCCCCATTGCGCCGTTCATCGCCGATAGCTTGCGCCCGCTACGCGATTTCTTCCTGGTGATGTTCTTTTTTGCACTCGGCGCTGGTTTTAACCTGGGCAGTGCGGGTGACGTCTGGCCTGGCGCGCTGTTGCTGGCGCTGGCCGTAGTGCTGGTTAAACCACTGACCTTCCGGATGCTTTTCAGAAACTTTGGCGAGAGTCGCATACTGGCCGGCGAAGCTGGGGTGCGGCTGGGACAGATGAGTGAATTCTCTTTACTGCTCGTGGCTGTGGCACTACAAGTACAGGTGATGAGTACCAAGGCCGGGGCCTTGGTACAACTGGCCACACTGATCACTTTCGTGATCTCGTCAACTGTGGTGGTGTTTCGCTACCCCAACCCGATCGCACTGTCCGAACGCCTCCGTCGAGACTGAGCGATCCGCGCCCATGATACCGACTCAGGGTTTTGAGGAAGCCTGGCTTTTAACTTCGCTAACCGCCGCTTCGAGCACCGCTGCATCAGCGAGGTACTCATGGCCTGCGACACTCAGGTCATCGTTAAAGTGATAAACCAGCGGAAACCCAGTAGGGATGTTGTACTGCATGATCTCATCCTCACTGAGATCATCGAGAAACTTGGCCATAGCTCGCAAGCTGTTGCCATGGGCCACCACCAGTACTTTGCGATCTGATTCCAGTTGCGGCACCAGTTGCTCGTGCCACCACTGCATCACCCGTACTAGCGTATCTGCCAACGATTCGGTAGCAGGCAGGCCATCGATACCGTTGTAACGCGGGTCGTTGGCCGGATGTGATGGGTCGTTGGCCTCGAGTGCGGGTGGGCGCACGGCATACCCACGGCGCCACTTGAGTACTTGCTCATCACCGTGGCGAGCTGCGGTTTCCTTCTTGTTAAGGCCCTGCAAAGCCCCATAGTGGCGCTCATTCAGACGCCAGTCAGTCTGTACCGGCAGGGACATCTGGCCCATTTCTTCCAGAATCAATTCCAGGGTGTGGATCGAGCGTTGCAAAAAAGAGGTCATCGCGAGGTCAAAACGATAACCGCGCGCCTTCAGGGTGCGCCCGGCATCCCGAGCTTCGTTAACCCCTCGTTCAGATAGGTCTACGTCGACCCAGCCGGTAAAACGGTTCTGCAGATTCCAGGTGCTCTGCCCATGTCGGACCAGTACCAGCTGTTTCATTTGTTTACTCCCTACAATTGCGTATGCGCATCCTTTGTAACCAGCAACAAGAGGGGCATGGGCCTAACGGCCTCGATCTGTTAATGCTTGCGTTGTCGGTTTCAATCATCTTAGCGGCACAGGCTGTACACTCAACTCTTGCCAAACCCCAAACCGTTCACCTCCGCCGGCTCCGGGATGCTATGTGCCCGGGTGGCATCAACATCAAGACCTAGCACTCCAGGCAAGGTATCTGGCCAAACAGGGAATCACCCTCTTTGTATGCAATCTTCAAACAACGGCTAGTCCGCTTATACTGACCTATGCACAGCAATCTCATGCTTTTTCTTGATCCACTTTGCCCAGATTCTCCAAACCAGTAGCGGCTCTTGCAGGGATGCGCAATCAGTAGTCCTGGCGCACGTGATCGAATACTTTTATTTTTTGCCCAGAAAATTTCCGAGAAAATTCTACAGACATGGGCTAATAACGGCTAATGATATACGACCTTCCCCAAGCTAATGAATTTCCCCGCAATTAACCTCCCTCCAAAGTACCTTCACGCTTTATATGGGTGCTTCTTTGCCTTGTTGGCAACCGCCTACCTGCACGAGGTCTTATTTCAAGATAAGCATCTGAGTGCGTTCGATTTCATTCTTAATAAGCCAGCCTGGGAGGCGGAATTGGGGCCCAGCGCTGTCAACAACAACCTGCTCGCAGATTCTCCGACGGCACACTACCCTTACAAAAAGATATTCTGGGACGCGCTTCGTCACGGGAGCAATACGGATTACTTGCCGCATATTCTGACGGGCCAGCCCTCGACTGGCCAAGGCACGGGCATCTTCTTAAGCAGTTTTTTTCAACTTTTTATGAGCGTTCCTAACGCTCTGGATTGGAGCACGTGGTTCAGATTAATCCTCGCCGGTATTTTTATATACGCCCTTATGGTGTATCTGGGGTTTCGCCCGATTATTGCCGCCATTGCTGGGATCGCCTGGACTTACAACACCCACCAGATGGTATGGCTGCTTTTTCCTCAGCATCTTGCAACTCAACTTTGGATACCTTTGATTTTTTTCCTGAATCTGAGGTTTATACGTGATGGGCCGGACTGGCCCACAGCCTTGGGGCTAGTCATCAGCGTAGTCTTTTTCTATAGCAGTGGCTATACCCAGATCGTTTTATACACCTTTATCTTCATTGGGATTTTTAACACCATATTTCTTCTATTGTTAAAAAAAGGTGTAGTTCAAAAGATCGGATCTTGGATCACACTGCACGCGCTTTACATTATCGCAGCAGCATTACTAATCCCCGATGTCCTATCGCAGGCCAATGAAATATCAGAAGGATTGCGTGGTGCCCAAAAGTTTCGTTATCAGGTTTTTGACGGTGGTTATTCCTTCACCACTTTTCTCGCGCTTTTATCGGACTGCTTCCCAAGGCCTTTAGAGGTTGTGCGTTTCTTGTCTGCAAATTACCTGGGCGGCGTACTAAGCGCACCAGGCCTACAAGACATCTATAACTCCAACGATATCGAATTTCGGGCGTTCTTCGGGTTTATTGGCGTCTATCTAACGTTGTATGGGATCTGTGGCGGTCTTCGCCGCTCTGACCGACTGATTATCGCCCTTACCATTACCCTGCTACTTCTTTTTGCGCTTTTCAACAAAAGCCTCATTATGGTTGGGCTGGTAAATCTCGTCCCATTGGGTGGTGCCGGTGAATTTGACCGATTTTTGACACTGATTCTTTTTGTATCAATAGTGCTCAGCGGATATGGATTGCATTACTTTCTTGAAGACAAAAAGCAACACCATCTGGTATGGGCGGGACTGCCTTTTGCAATCTTAATGGCCTGGATTGGGATAGCCAAACTCAACCATGATGCTCTCGTCAATCTCTGGGTTTTCCTTCCTTCAATAATTACTTTAACCATATTTATTTTGGCAGGGCATCTTTTAATCCGGCGGCGCTGTTTCAATTGTGTCGGATTAATCGCGCTTCTAGTCACTGCGTACGAGCTGTTTCCGGCTGCATATGATTTTAATACCCGGCTTGATGCTAAGGATCACTTCCCGACCAATCGCGTTATCGAAACTATTCAAGCCACGCCTGGAAATTTTAGAACAGCGTTAGTGATGGACAACACGTCTTATCACCATAATATCCTGACCTACTACAAACTAGCCACAATCGGAGGGTATGCAACGACTGTTCGCAACGAGTACATAAAATTTTTGCAGCAAGCCTATGGAGACGTCGCGATAACGCTTAATGGCGTGGTTTTCTTGATGGGCCATAACCCATCAATTCTCAGACTGCTCAATACCCGGTATATCGTCACAAATATTCCGGTTGGGGATGAGGCCGTAAGTGAAGTAAGCAAAAACAACGCCAATACACTTTATGCAATCAACGATCCACTAGAAAGAGTTTATTGTGCGAGTGATCAACTGATTGTTCCCAAACGCTCGCGCATCCCCAAGGCACTGGCGAAAATGGCGAGCAGCTATGATCGACCGGTGCTCGTGACCCATGCCCTGGTTGAAGGACAACAACTTACCCAGAACTGTATGATTTCTAATCTGAATGTGTATCAGGGCAAGATTGAGTTTCGAGCGACAAGCGACAAGCCCAGTCTGGTTTTTGCGCCCATTAACTACCACAAGAATTGGAATGCGGTCATCAATGGCACCACGGTGGAGGTCAAAGAAGGCAACTACGCCTTTATGGTCATCCCGATACCAGCCGGTGTCAGTGATGTGAAACTACAATATCAGGACCAAAAACTCGTTATTGGCGCCATTTTGTTATTGGCCCTTGGTATATTTGTTCTGGCTTACGGAATTAGAGCAAGTGGGCCCATCTGGCTAAAACTACTGTTTCTGTTTTGCGGCGTACTCCTGATCGGCAAGAACGTCCTTTCGATACCAGGAATAAAAAACACCCATATTCCCGAAAGACAATTGCAGGTGGAAATTCAAAAAGATACGTTCACCGATTCCTGATTAGCGGCTTATCTCATTCGTTCGGGCCCAACTGAATTTTTTTTATCATGGCCGTCAAAGCCTGTCCACGATGGCTCAACCTATTTTTCAGATCACTGTCGAGTTCAGCTGCGGTTTGGTTTTCCTGGGTTACCCAGAATACCGGGTCGTAGCCAAAACCATTATTACCGCGGCCCTGCTCGGTGATACTCCCCTCCCAGGTGCCCTGACAAATCAGTGGTGTAGCATCATCCGCCTGATGCAGATAGACCATCACGCACCGGAATCGAGCTCCCCGCTGCTCGCGCGGCACCCCATCTAGTGCACTGAGCAATTTCGCTACGTTGCCGGCATCGGTGGCATCACTTCCGGCAAAACGGGCCGAATGTACTCCCGGCGCACCATCGAGCGCGTCTACTTCTAGTCCTGAGTCGTCAGCCAGAGCGGGCCGGCCGGTATACTGGGACGCATTGCGTGCTTTTAGGATCGCGTTCTCGATAAAGGTACCGCCCGTCTCATCTGCCCCAGAAACACCTAAGGACGCCTGTCCAACCACAACAAAATCGCTGGCATGCAACAGTGCGTTAATCTCCTTTAG
>JABINT010000112.1 GCA_018698075.1 Acidiferrobacteraceae bacterium | reverse complement strand
TGATCGGTGTGACATCGCAATAACGCTTGGAATCAACTATGGAATCAACATAAGCCCTGACTACAGGGGGTGTCAGGTCCGGCTCAATGCCGATTCGGGCGGGATTGCCGAGCAGGCCTGGCAGGGCTTCGCGCCATTCATTGCCCATGCCGTCGTTCCACAACTCTATGCGATCGACCACTGCCGAGGATTCGGCCAGGTCTTTTTCCATAGTCGGGGTGATCAGCACACTCTCGCCCTTTGCAACCACCACCAGCAGGGTCGGGCGGCCGAAATCCATATGCAGGTAGTCGTAATACCCGCTGTAGTAATAAACGCTGTCGTCGTCGGTGATCAGCGCAATATCAATACCAGAGTCAACCAGCCGTTCTTTGAGTTTGGATATTCGATGCAAGAACATTTAAGAATACTCCCGGTAGGATTCAAGGCACGAAGCGAGCCTACCATTTGAGACCGGGTTCGAGTAGCCCAAACTGCTGATCGATGATCATCAGTAGCGCGGAGTTTATACGGTGAATCCCTCATCGATATTACAATGTGCGCTGGAGATGAAGTTGGGCTTGGCCTATGTCAGTTAGATTACAGCCCAGGCTATATCGCCTGGCTTGTGGAAAAATAATCAAGTGCGGTCGTTCACTAGCACCGCGCGGTAAACCTTGATCTGGCTCAGGGCGTCGTCGGTCCATTGTGGTGTATTGTGAGGGTGACTTTGGCAAGTGATCTCATTGCCAGTAAAACGATTGTGATCTGATCACAGACCAGGAGCGACCGCATGATGGCACCCGCTGGTGACTTTCAAGATAGGGTCGTTTTGCAGACAGGATTCAGGCTTTTCTTTCTCGGTGCTGCCTGGTTTGCCCTGACTTTTATGGTGATATGGGGCAGCGTCTACTTTTTTCATCTGGATCTTGCATTGGGAACATTAACACCTTCCCAGTGGCACGCCCATGAACTGATCTATGGATATGCCGGCGCAGTAATTGCCGGTTTTGTGTTGACTGCTGTAGCGAGATGGACCAACCGTAACACTCTGACAGGCGTGCCACTACTTGGACTCTTTCTGGTGTGGGCACTGGCCCGCTTCGGCTGGTTATGGGGCGGCCGGTTTGCCGATGTGGCGGGTCTGCTCGACCTACTGTTCTGGATAGGGTTGCTTCTTGCCGTTGGCCGGCCCATTGTAGCGGCCAAGCAATGGCGACAACTGGCGGTATTAGCCAAGCTGGCGTTGTTAACTGTCGGGCAGGGAATTTTTTATGTCTCCATCCTCGGCTGGTCGGAAACATCACCCCGATTGGCAATCTACCTTGGATTGTTCGCCATTGTTGGCCTGGTTCTCATGATGCTGCGACGGGTGTTTCCGGTATTTGCTCAGGCCGCCCTGGGTACAGCATCGCCTCCGCCATGCCCCGCCTGGATTGATCGCATAAGTATGGTCGTTTTTCTGGTGTTCCTGGTTCTGTTTTTGCTTGATCTGGAGTGGCTTTACGTGGCCATAGCGGCTGCAGTCATGGCCTCAGTATTAACCGTTCGGCTTTGGTTGTGGCACATACGCTCTTTCTGGTCGATGCCGCTGCTTTGGGTTTTGTATGCCAGTCTGATATTTATCACCCTTGGTTTTGCGCTGTTTGCAGCGGTCTATCTATGGCCCCGGCTCTACTACCTAGCTGTGCATGCAATGGCGTTTGGCGGGTTAGGCCTGGTGACCTTTGCCATGATGGCCCGAGTGTCCCTCGGCCACACCGGTCGAAATGTTCGCGCCTCCAGACCTCTGCTCGGGGTGGCCCTTAGCTGTATGGTGGCCAGTGTGTTAGCACGCGTTTTGCTGCCCTTAGCCTGGCCTCAACACATGTACTTTGAGCTGGCATCAAGCCTGTTGCTGTGGAGCGTGGCTTTTGTATTGTTTCTGTGGATTTACACACCAATGCTGGTTCGACCACGTTGCGACGGGCTGCCAGGCTAGTCGAGGCTTCAGCCAGGCTGGATCTGTTCACTCTCTGTATAGATAGCGACAACCCAACTGCCATTCCCACCTGAGTTTTTCAGCGGCTGTTTTCATAGTTCAAGAGTCGCTCATCGACAATTTGACTTGGATCAAGGCAGGAATCAGTTCAGACAACGATAGTTGTTGCGCCCTGGTCAACACGCTCTAGTAGAGGGAATCCTTGAACAAACCGTTACCCGTCACATCTGCAATAGATGCTCCAGGATTACTGCTCGCGCACGAACGTGAAGTCGATCCAAACGCCATGTTTATTCCACTTGTCGTGCGGATGAAGCTGGACCTTTCTGGAACAAGAATAAGCCTGAGCGATTGGCAGGTGTTTCCCCGTGACCGACGGATGAGTCTGATCCGCACGGCAAGTAAAAAGGAGACCGTCTTGTTTAACTCTACACTCACATCTATGCTGCGAGATGCAGGAAGTAATATTCGATCTGCAAAAAAAGTGGAGCCTGCAATCGCTGCCCAGTGGCTAGACACATCAGAGCCTGAATCTGTGCAAAGATTCAGAAAACTTGCCCGGGTTGAGACTGACTGGCGCTCGTTAAGTTACTTTGCGCGGTTTGTTCTTTGCTATGCAATGAAAAAGGGCGACATAGAGTTTTGTCGGAAGGCTATACAAGACCTATCTAGGCCGACCGCAAGCTAGCAACCGGTTTTGTCCTATTGTTGTCCGCCGTAGCCGACGTTATTGAAAGCAAAAACCGGCGAGTTTGTCGGACCACTGCATGGCTTGTGATGGCGTCATGTTGCCCTGGTGGATGCCAGCGGTGATCTTCCTGTCCGACCAGAAAAGGTTTTCGGGGGTCAGAACGTGTCGTTTGCCTCTTGTGTAACAGTTCGCAGTGGCGCCGGGTATACTTTTAAGGATCGATATCATCACCATGAGCTCCCACCGATGACTCATCATGTTTTCCGTTATGGCGGAGAGTTTGCCGATCTCGTTATCCAGCGCGCCGAAGGCACATACGTGTACGGCCCCGATGGACGCCCGGTACTTGACTTCACGTCGGGTCAGATGAGTGGCATCCTCGGGCATTCACACCCCGAGATTGTGGCGACCGTGCATCACGCTATCGCAGAACTCGATCATGTTCATAGTAGTTTTTTGTCTGATCCTGTACTGCGCTTAACGGAGGCGCTAACAGATATTTTGCCCGATTCACTTTCCAAGGTACTTCCACTGAGCACCGGTGGCGAGTCCAATGAAGCGGCCTTGCGGATGGCAAAAATGACTACTGGCGGTTTCGAGGTGGTGGGCTTCGATCGTTCCTGGCATGGGGTGACCGGTGGCGCCGCGGCCAGCACGTATAGTGGTGCGCGGCAGGGCTATGGCCCAACATTGCCGGGTTCACTCGCATTGCCAACTCCCGACGCCTATCGGTCACCGTTCGTTACCAACGGTCATTACAATTGGCAAGAGGAGTTGGACTTTGGATTTCAGATGTTGGATCGACAGTCAGTGGGGCGCTATGCTGCGTTCATCGCTGAACCGATACTAAGTTCAGCTGGAATAATCGAGTTGCCACCCGGGTATCTCAAAGCACTAAGAAATAAATGTACCGAGCGGGACATGCTGCTGATCCTCGACGAGGCGCAGACCGGTCTCGGCCGCACCGGAGACCACTTTGCGTTCGAGCATGAGGGTGTCGTTCCCGATATTCTGACTCTGTCGAAGACTCTGGGCGCCGGCCTGCCCCTGTCGGCAACGATCACCTCGGCGGAGATCGAGCAGCAGTGCCACGAACAGGGCTATATTTTTTACACGACCCACGCCGCCGATCCGCTACCGGCATCGGTCGGCGCCAAGGTTGTCGAGATCATAATCCGGGACGCGCTCTCTGAGCGCGCGAGGGAACTTGGAACCTACATGAAAGACCAGTTACTGGCGCTGCAAAAGAACCACGAAGTGATCGGTGACGTTCGCGGGCGAGGACTATTGCTCGGCGTTGAGATGGTGGAGGACAGAGAAACTAAGATTCCAGCGAGAAAACGAGGCTTTGATGTAAGTAGACGTTGCCTGGAGCTCGGCGCAAGCCTGAATGTCGGCCGACATTCCATGGCCAACATTTTTCGTATCGCACCGCCACTGACGGTAACCCGCGAGCAAATCGATACCGCTATCTCAATTCTCGATCAAGCCTTGATCGACTGCACGGGGTAATTACTGCGGCCAGCCTCCATCATGGCGATACCGACTTGCCCGGCATGGCGAGCCATCTGTAGCTCCTTGGCAGATTTAATCATGCGCATGTCGCTGATGATCGGTGTGACATCGCAATAACGCTTGGAGTCAACTATCAAATTAACATAAGCCCTGACCGCAGGGGGTGTCAGGTCCGGCTCAATGCCGATCCGGGCAGTAGTGCCGAGCAGGCCTGGCAGGGCTTCGCGCCATTCATTGCCCATGCCGTCGTTCCACAACTCTATGCGATCGACCACTGCCGAGGATTCGGCCAGGTCTTTTTCCATAGTCGGGGTGAGCAGCGCAATAACAATATCCCGTGGGCGTCATCCCCCGGAAAGAGCCCAACTACAAGAGTTGGGGGTAAATCATGGCAGCTATCCTTCCAGGGCGTGCAAAATAGTGCGAAGTTTCTTGATCAGGCCGCTCTTTTCTTTTTTCGTCAGCCCGCTGGTGACTTCTTTTTCGAGTTGATTAAATCTGGGGAACAACTCCTCCATCAGGTGTAATGTCTTTTGGGTTGGCGCAATAATTAACCGACGGCCATCACTGGGGTGGGCTTTTCGCTCAACGAGTTTCAAGGTGTGTAAGGTTTTGACGATCCCGGTCAGTGTGCTCTTGGAGACTGATGATTCTTGAGCCAGTTGGTGAGATTCCTGGGGTCCCCAGACCCATAGCACCCAAAGCACAGTAAAACCGGTGAAGGACAACCCATGGCGGGCCAGCAGATCGCGCTCTGCCTTATTGCGAATGCTGTTGGCTGCACGAAAAATATTCGCTACTGCATCCATTGCACCAAGATCGACACCCAGCGCCCGCACGCGCTTGTGGGCCGCTTTCTCAGCAACTGTGATCGAGGTATCGTGAGCCGACTCAGTCATCACCGGTTTCCGGCAGGTTGCAACGGGCCAGAGTGGTTCCGGATTTCCAGGAGAACGATACTTCACGCCAGTAACCGGCGATCAGCTCGCGGGGCTGCAGACGGGTCAGTTCTTCGGTAGGCGAATCAAACAGCTGCAGTTGAAAATCGCCGGTAAAGGTGCGACCTATCTCGCTCTGGTAAGCCGACATGGTGACCAGTTCGTCCAGGCTGTCGGTGCCATCTCCCTCGATGGCAGGCATGAGGCGGTTGTGCAGCATGGGCAGACCATTGACGAAGCCGGCGTTATCGCTGGTACCGGTGATTTCAAACTCGGCTTGAATAAGTCGCCGGTCATACGCCGCGATAGTGGCGCCAAAACGCCCCCCCGGTTCCAGGCGGGCGCCGGCCTGGCCGACGGTAATGGGTCGGGTCATGTGAATGGAAGCCATCTTCTTGGGGTAACCCTGGTGTTGGCCGCGCACCAGTGCATAGTCTTTATCCACCCAGATGTAGACACAGCGCGAGTAGTGAGATCCGCGATACTGACAGCGAACCACGACGAAGGCTTCCATGTATTGGCTGCGCACTGGGTCCAGCAGTTCTTCATAACTGTCAGAGCAGCTTTGCCAATCGGCCCAGATCACTGCGACGGCACCCGGATCCTCATCGGCCGGCTCGATGCCTTCGGGTAGTAGTTCAGCAACCGCATCAGGATCGGTGCGGTATTCAAGTGTGAGCATGGCGCCGGAGTAGTGCCATGGTGTATTGGGCAGCAACGACGCCTGTCCGGTCGCTGTGCGTGGGAACATAAACCCCTTTACCATGATGGAATACCTTATTTTTTATTGCACTTTTGTCCCTCTATGATATCGTTCGGAGCCTAATGAAATCAACAAGTGAAAAACGATGACTGAGTTCAGAAACGTACTCCTGGATGGGTATCCAACGCGGGTCAGGCGTGAAGGCGATACTTTGATCAGTAACGATGGCCGCGAGGTATCCATCCAGAATGCGGTGCATCTTCCGCCAGCACAACCGCGCAAGATTATCTGTGTACATCTGAATTACCGCAGTCGGGTAGAAGAGTACATGACAAAACTACCCACTGCGCCCACCTATTTTCAAAAACCGGTCACGGCGTTATCTGCCCACGGCGCTGATGTGGTGCGCCCCCAGCGCTGTCAGTGGCTTAACTACGAGGGCGAAATCGCGATCGTGATTGGGCGGCATTGCCGTAACATCAGCCAGGCACAGGCTGCAGACTACATCGCGGGTTATTCGGTCGCCAACGACTACGGGCTTCATGATTTTCGCGATACAGATGCGGGCTCGATGCTGCGGGTCAAGGGCTCAGATACGCTGTGCCCGGTCGGACCGGCTTTGGTCACCGACTGGGATTTTCGGGGTAAGCAGATCTCAACCCGGGTTAACGGCAAGGTAATGCAGGACGGCAACACTGACGAAATGGAATGGGATATGCACTATCTGGTTGCAGATATCGCACGTAATATCACACTGGAACCAGGCGATATTCTGCTTTCAGGTACGCCCGCCAACAGCCGTCCAGTCGAGCCTGGCGACATAGTCGAGGTAGAAGTTGAAGGCCTTGGTACCTTGGAGAACCGGATTGTGAATGGCCCGACACCCATCCGCGATGACCTCGGCGCGCAACCAAGTAGCTCTGAAGAAGTAATATCCACTGCGATGGGGGGCGACTGGGAACATCGCGGCAAGCGTGTCCCGCAGGGCCAGGGTGCCAAGCACTACAAGAGCCAGCTGGAGGATTGACCGATTTGAATTGGTGCTTTCAGCTTTTGAGGGCAGTCTTTAAGACGTAGTCGGCCGATTCGAGGTGAGCGCGGGTAATGACCCGGCCACCGGAGAGTGCTTTTCGCGACAGTGCGTGATAAGCAGGCCAGTTGATGGTTTCTACCGCGCAAAGGTGATCTTGTGCGTTAAAGCAAAATGCTGCGGTCTGGGGTGCCTTTTCGCCATCGACCGCCACCACCTTGGAAGCGCCGCATGAATCTCCGGCCATCTGCAGTTTGATGCTGCCCTGATCGGACCAGAACCACGGCAGGGCATCATAGGATGTGCGCTCACCGCAAAGAGTTCTGGCCAGGGCACGGGCCTGGTCATTGGCATTTTGTACCGATTCGTAACGGCGGTGCTCTCCAGTAGAAGTCTCAAAACAGGCGACATCGCCGATTGCGTAGATTCCAGGAACGCTCGTTTCAAGAACCCGATTAACGTGGATGCCGTTGCCAGTGGTCAGTCCGGCCTTTTCTGCCAGTTCAGAGCGAGCCACGCTGCCGGCCCCGCATATCACCAGATCGGCCTCAATAAATCCGTCACTGGTGGAAACGCCGTCCGTGCGGATGGCGTCTACTGCGGTATTGCTGATGAACTTGAGTCCGCCCGTTTCATGCGCTTTTCGTACGCGTGCCGCGAGCGAAGGCGTCAGGGATCGACCGAGTATCTGCGGGGCGGCTTCAACCACGGTGACCTTTTGTCCAGCAGCGGCGACGGCAGCGGCAATTTCTAAACCGATAAAACCCCCGCCGATCACTGCCACAGTCTTTGTACAGCCAAGGCGTGTGCAGAGGGTCCGGGCATCATCCAGCGAATACAGTGAGAATGCATGTTCAATGCCGGGGATTGAAAGTACCCGAGGCTGCGATCCAGTTGCAATCACCAGTTGATCGAAGGAGAGCTTCTCACTATCACCCATCACTACGCACCGCTGATTAATATTGATCGCTTCAACCGATTTTCCCAGGCGAAGCTTGATGTTGTTTTTTTCGAAGAAATCAGCCGCACGCAGAAGGGAGAATTCCTCAGGCACTCCTGTGACGGCGTATTTTTTTGAAAGCGGCGGCCGATGGTAGGGCAGGTCAGTCTCACCTCCCAGCAGCGTGATTGTAGAACTAGAGCCGTTATCGCGCAGACTGGCAGCGCACTGTACCGCGGCATGTCCGGTGCCGATAATGATGATGCCGGCCAAGATCAGTCGTCGGTACTGGCTACGGTGACGATCAGGCCGTCAAGTTGGGGGGTGATCTCAATCTGGCAGGCAAGACGGCTATCGGCAGTGATATCTTCACCCTCGAGTTCCAGCATGGTCTCCTCCATCTCGCTGATGCCACCCAGGCCAAATTTGCCCGGGTCTTTCAGGTGAATGTGGCAAGTCGCACACATGCACGAACCCCCACACTCTCCAATAATGCCGACGATGCCGTGGCGCATGGCTTCGTGCATCAGTGTTTGGCCTGCGTTCGCTTCAACGGTAACGCTGGAGCCGTCATTTTGTTTGAAGCAGATCTGCGGCATTTCAGCTAACTGATGATTGCAAGACCTGCAGGGTCTTTAAGTCACTGTGAAAATCGAGTGCGTAATCACCACCCTCACGTCCGATCCCACTGATGCCTGTGCCGCCAAAAGGTGCGCTGAGATCACGGATCAAAAAGCAGTTTACCCACACGGTACCAGCGCGGACCGCGCGTCCTACCCGGTCAGCCCGCTTTGCACTGGTGGTGTAGATCATGCCGGCAAGCCCGTAGGGAGTGCTGTTGGCAAGCTCAATCGCTTGCGCTTCGTTGTCGAAAGACTGCAGAGTCAGCACTGGCCCGAACACCTCTTTTTGCACAATCTCAGAGTTATTCGATACCGGTTCGATCAAAGTCGGTTCGTACCATAAGCCACCCTCGCGCCAGATTTTGCCGCCAATCATTACGTTATCGCCGCATCTTCGGGCGCGCTGGACAAACCCGTCAATTTGCGCCAGATGATCTACATGAATTACCGGGGAGATGGTGGTGTTGTCGTCCCGACTGTCTCCCAGTACATGTTCATTGGTATAGGCCAGGAATTTTTCAAGAAACTTATCCCGAACTGATGCCTCGACCAGTAGCCGGGTGCCTGCCAGGCAGACCTGTCCGGCATCGTCGTATTGCCCCGCCGCTTTTTTTGCCGCTGCGTCTATGTCTGCGTCGGCAAATACAATCAGAGGACTTTTTCCTCCGAGCTCGGCAGTAAAAGGCACGAGATTTCTGGCGGCTGCCATTCCGATCAGTCGACCGGTTTCGGGTGAGCCGGTAAAGGAAACCCGGCGGACCCTTGGGTCGCCGACCAGGGCTGCCCCGATTTCTTCTCCGATCCCCTGGACGATATTAAACACACCGGGTGGAAAGCCTGCTTCATCGATCAGGTCTGCCAGGATAGAGGCGCTTAAGGGCGACCATTCGGCAGGTTTCAGGACGACCGTATTGCCGGCGGCGAGCGCCGGGGCACACTTCCAGGTAGAAAGCATAAAGGGCGCATTCCAGGGCGTGATGATCACGGCAGGGCCACAGGGCATGCGGATTACCCGGTTATCAGTGTTATTGGAGCTCCAGGAACGCTCCTCGTATTCCACTGCGAGATCGGCGTAGGCGCGGAAATTTCTTGCGCCGCGGGGAATCACACGCAACCTAAGGCTTTCCTCCCGCATAGCCATATCAAGACACTCGACGCGGGCGATCTGGTCACTACGCTCGTCGATAAGTTCCGCCAGACGGTGCAGGTACTCCCCTCGGGCTGTGCACGAAAGTGCCGCCCAACTGGGGAAAGCCTTGGAGGCGCTGGTTAGTGCTGCATTCGCGATGCCCGCATCACCCCGGGCCATATGGCCGAGCACGCGGGTCCAATCGAGCGGTGAGCGGTCTTCGAAAGTAGTTGCGGATGCCAGGCGGGCGCCATCCACATAGTGATCTGGCGAGATCGAAACACCTTCAAGCTCAAAGCGTGCCGAGGAGTCGGTCATGACGAAAATACTGATCCAGTCTTAAGAGCATGCCCCGAGTGTCGAAAGGCAAAGGAATTCATCAGATGAAGTTCTGGTAGTACTCGAGTTCCCAGTCACTGGTATGGCCAAGATATTTGCCCCACTCGATTTCCTTGATCTCACAAAAATTGGCAACCAGCCCCTCTCCCATGGCTTCGACCAATGCCTCATCGGCGCGTAATGCACCGAGAGCCGCGCCCAGATTTTCTGGTACGCAGCGCTCGGTATTGATATTTTCGAAACAATCACCCGTCTCTGCCGGGGGTAGGTCGTATTGATGCTCTATGCCGAGCCGTGCAGCCTGCAATACAGTGGCTGCTGCCACATAGGGGTTTGCAGCACAGTCGGCCATACGATGCTCTATGCGGGTCGCACTGCCGCGTTCTCCGGGGATGCGAACCGTGGTTCCGCGGTGATCCAGACCCCAGTTGGCCCAGTACCCCGACAGGCTCGCCGGGCGCAGCCGCCGGTAGGAATTAACGGTTGGTGCCAACAGGGCGGCCATGCCCTCATGATGCTGTATGAGCCCGGCAATGCACTGACGGGTAAGATCAGAAATACCCTCTGATGCATCAGGGTCTGCCAGAGCGTTATTGCCGTTGGTATCTGTGAAACTGAAGTTGACATGCAGCCCGCTGCCACCGCGATCCGATAGCGGCTTGGGCATGAAGCTCAACAGGTAACCGCGTTTGGCCAGTGTCTCTTTAGCCATGACCTTGAACAAAAAGATATTGTCGATCGCTGATAGTGCATCAGAGTATTTCAGGGTCAGCTCGAACTGTGGCCAATCGTATTCTGAGTTCAGTGATTCGATGGGAAGATTACAAAGCTCAGCCTGGCGCCAGATATCATCGATTAACCCTGCGGGGTCTACCGATTGTCCCGATCCATAAACAAATGCCCCCGGCGTGTCATAAGGCACCCATTGTCCGTCGTCTCCACGTTGAAAGATAAAAGCTTCCAGTTCGATACCGATCTGAGTATCGAGGTCTTTTTCCTTGAATTGCGCAATCGTTCGTTTGAGCAGGCTGCGCCCGCAGGTTGGCAAAGTAGTGCCGTGTCGTTCCAGGTCGGCAAGGAGGATGCCGGTATCGTCTTCCCAGCTTGGCCGGGCGTCGTTTGGATCAAACACTGCCTCTAGATCAGGCAGACCTTCGAGCATCATGGATCCGCTGACGGGCGAAAGTTCACGGTCATGGGTTAGCCCAAACAAACTGATGCAAAAACGGGCCTTGCCCGATTCGGCGACCGATGCCGGCAGGTACTTGCCACGGGGCAGGTTCAGGTGATCACAGAAAAGGACCCGCATGCGTTTATAGGCGCTCATATTCTCCTCCATCTACAAATTTATTTTTTAGGTTATAAAACTAAGATTCACTTTGGTATGAAACAACCCAATCTCCTCCTGGTGCTGTGACCCAGGAATTATTGAACACACTGAATGGAAACAGGAAGTGATTTTATCCCGCCAATAAAATTTGATCGCAGGTAGGTCTCAGGTCCGGATTGCTCTATAGAGTGAACCCGTTTGACCAGTTCCTGCAGCACGACTCGGAGCTCAAGTCGAGCCAGCCACATGCCCAGGCAGGCATGCACGCTGCCCTGACCAAATGCCAGGTGTGGGTTGGGCGTACGGTTGATGTTAATCGTGAACGGTTGCTCGAATACGGTTTCGTCCCGGTTGGCGGAGATAAACCAGAGGATGACCTTGTCCCCTGCGTTAATGTGATGACCCTTAAATTCTACATCTTCGATCGCGGTGCGCCGAAAGTGCATGGTGGGCGAGGCCCAGCGCAGCATTTCTTCAACGGCAAGCAGCCACTGCGCCTCGTCAAGTGTCCGAAGTTGGCTCAGCAAGCCAGGGTTGTCGATCAGCGCCTTGATCGATGCACTGATGCTGTAACGGGTCGTGTCATTGCCGGCTGAGACCAGTAGCGCAAACGCGTTCTTGAATTCAAGATCGGTGAATGTTTCACCATTTTTCATCGGTGCAAGGAAAAGAGACAGCAGATCATCTTTATTGGTGTCTCGGCGAAGAGCAGCCTGCTTCTCAGCGTAATCATAAAGGTCTTTGCCCGCAGGGGAGCGAAAGGGGTAGAACCGGTATTCATCGGTATTGACCTGATCGATGACATGGTCGGTGAAATCCGGATCGGTGTTGGCGATCAGTGAATCGCCCTTATCCACCAGCCAGTCAAGATCCTCATCGGGCAGGCCGACCACCCGACCCAGCATACGCATCGGCAATTTGCGCGCGATCATCGTAACCGCATCAAACTGTGGTTCTAGCAGGGCGTTGTCCAGAATTTCTACGGCGAGCTCGCGGACCTGGACCTCATAGGCTGCGATCATTTTCTTGCTGAAGGCCCGGTTGAGATGTATGCGCGCGCGGGTATGTACCGGGGGATCGGTTTCCTGGAATGTGCGCCGAGCTTCGACTTCATCGGGGGTCTGATCCTCCATACGGATACCATGTGCCGAGCTGAACCGGGCATGGTCGCGATTAATCGTAAGAATGTCTTCGTGTCGGGTAATTGCCCAAAAGCCAGGCCCGTCACTGCGGTCGACCCAGCAGATAGGACTCTTTTGGCGCAACCGCTCGAAGGTTGCGTGAGGTACGCCTTGGGCATAAGCGTCGTGGGAGGTGATGTCGGCATTCGCATCACCCGGTATTGTTACGTTTAAATCGGCCATGTTGTTCTTTGTTGCAGAGTTTCTTGGCCCATGTTAGTTTAGACCCGAACGATTTGTCTATAAGGAGTCACTGATCTACAAGTGACACGGTCGGGGAGGGGATAGCAATGGGAGAAGTGGTTGGGGCAGGGTTTCTGTCGCACGTACCCACCATCATGCTGCCCGAAGCACAGCGTCGGGAAATGAACAACGGTAATGAGATCAGCCTGGTTCCCGGCCTGAAACGGTTGCGGGCCGAAGTGCTGGATGATCTGTGTCCGGACGTTGTTATTGTGTTTGATACCCACTGGTTCTCACTGTTTGAATTTATTGTCACCGCGCATAAGCGCCGCGAAGGGATATACACCTCGGAGGAGGTGCCACGGGGTTTAAACCAGGTGCACTACGATATGCCGGGCGATCCTGAGCTTGCCCAGTCTCTTGCATCGCACGCAACTGACGCTGGAACGCGTTGCACCGCCAATGCAGACCCACAGCTGCCGGTCAATTACGGCACTGTCAATATTGCGAACTACCTCAATCGGGGTGAGAAATGGCTCTCGGTGAGCATTTGCCAGACGGCGACACACGAGGATTTTCTTGCAGCCGGCCGGGGGTTCGGTGATGCGATCCGCGCATCCGATTCGCGGATTGTGCTGATTGCAAGTGGATCGCTCAGCCATCGTTTTTACCCAATGAAAGAACTGGATCAGCATGAATCGTCTGATCCGAATCATGTGATCACGCCTGAAGCCCGCTCGGCAGATGAACAACGTATTAGTTGGTGGGAGCACGGTGATCACGCTGCGGTAGTCGATTCCATGGATGACTTCATGCGTCATCGTCCGGAAGGACTTTTTGGTCACTACCTGATGATGATTGCAGCGATTGGTGGTGCTGAATGTACGGCAGTCGGTCGGCGGTTTAGTGAATATGAAAACGCGATTGGTACTGGGCAGGTGCACATGTGGTTTGATCAGCCTGTGACAGGCTGGGTTTGATATGTTTCTCTCATATTTCCAACGGGGCTGTGTCGGAATGAAGTCGTGTTGGATTCAATGGGGGCTTGGAGTCTGGCGAGACATCGCCAGTTTAGTTTCAACCAGAGGTAAATAAGTGAGGACAAGGTAATGAAAAAGTCGATGAGTATGTTGTTGGTAGGTTTCTTGTTGTGCTTCACGGGTGCGGCCAGTGCAGAGTATCCGGACAAGCCGGTATCGTTTGTAGTGCCCTGGCCTCCGGGCGATCTTGAAGATGTGCTGACCCGGATGATCGCAGACGATTTTCAGGCCACTTACGGTGTGGCAGCGGCGGTAGTCAACAAGCCTGGCGGCGGCGGTGGCCCATTCCCTGGCGCCATGGAAGTAGCTAACGCCCCTGCGGATGGTTCAATGGTTGGCTCTTTTGTAATCGGGGTGCCTGTGGTGGGCCCGAAACTGGGCATTGATGGCCTCACGGCAGAGACCTTCGAGCCACTGGGTATTTTTCTGACCTATCCCTTCGTGATTGCGACCTCTGGTGATGCTCCCTACAGTTCAATGCAGGAGTTAGCCGTCCATGCCAAGAGCAATAAAGTCGCCCTGGGTCATTTTGGAGATCCTCTGACGCCAACCCAGGTGACTAAAGCAGGGGCGAAAGCACTCGGCTTCGAGTGGGCTTCAGATGCGGCCTTTGATATGCTCGATTGCAATACACTTGCCTCGGGTGACGTGGATGTCATCAATACCACCATACAGTTGATCCTTCCGTGTCTTGACAAGGTCAAGATCCTTGCATCGGTTACAGCATCAAGGATTTCCAAGGCACCAGATGCGCCCACCATGGGCGAGATCGTGCCGGAATTGGATATCTTCCTCTGGAATGGCCTTTTTGTAACCAAGGGGACACCGCAAGATGTGCGAGACAAGATCATCTCGGTCGCAAAAAAATCCATGCTGAGTGATAAAGCGCAGCAGGTGGCGAAAGACACTGGCGCCCAGGTCTACTGGATGGATGCAAGCGAATCTGCCGGGCAGATCAACAAAGACATCGCAACCATGGCGACGATTGGCTCCCTGTTAGGGGGTTAGTCGGTTCTGAGACTTACTCTAACCCCGGGGCCCACCCGGGGTTAGAGGCGTTTTCGATAATATCGGATGATCGAAATACTTATCGGCGCTCCTCCTGGGGCCGGCGTATAGAGGGGCGATCATGGCGCAGAAGCAGAGCGACGCTTCGGGTGTTTTGGCAGTAGAAGAACAGCCAGGCGAGGCAATTTTCGCCCTGGCAGTATGCGTGGCGTCGGCTGCTCTTGTGTTGCAGATAGACGATCAGACCAAGTGGCTTGAGGGCTCATCGTTACTGGTGCAGCCCCGCTTTTGGCCGAGCCTGTGCCTTGCGGGGTTCTCGATTTTTGCTTTGTGTCACCTGCTAAGCTCAGTGGCTCGCCAGGTCCGGTCGGGCAAGTATGGTTTTTTTCCGTGGGCTGAGCTTGCCAACTGGGCGCAGCCCATGGAATACGCATTGTATTTTATGGGATATGTTTTCCTGGTTCCGCAATTGGGTTATCTACCAACCACGCTCCTGGTATTGCCCGCCCTGACCCTGCGCTCGGGTTACCGCAAAGGGCGCGTGCTATTGGCAGCAGCTGCCGTGGGCTTGTGTACGGTGCTGGTTTTCAAGAGTTTCTTGCAGGTCAGAATTCCCGGCGGGCATTTTTATGAATTGTTGCCGGATGGCTTACGCAATGTTCTGATTTTGTATTTTTAGGAAACGCGGGTATGGAGATTTTCCTGTCAGCCCTTGAGACCCTGTGGCGGCTGGATGTAATCCTTGCGCTGTTGGTGGGCGCTGTGGGCGGTGTCATCATTGGCGCGATTCCAGGTGTCGGACCTGCAGTTGCGATCGCAATCCTGTTGCCCGCGACTTTCAGTATGGAACCAATTGTTGGTTTGACCATGCTGCTTGGTATCTATGGAGCCTCAATGTACGGTGGGGCGATTCCGGCTATCCTGATCAATACCCCAGGCACGCCGGTTAATGCGTTGACCACTTATGATGGCCATGCCATGACCCGACAGGGGCAGGCGGGTCGTGCCCTGTCGCTGGCTTACAGCGCATCGTTTTTTGGCGGTATTTTCTCGGTGATCTGCCTGGTCATTTTGTCACCTTATATAGCCAAGGTGGCTCCGCTCTTTGGTTCGCGCGATATCCTGATGGCAGCCCTTCTGGGTGTGATCCTGGTCGTCATTGCACATCGGGGCCAGACCTTTGCCGCAGGCATGCTGGTGTTTTTCGGCATGTTTTTAGATACCGTGGGTATGGAAAGCGTACGCTATACCAAGCGTTTTACTTTTGACCAATCGTGGCTGTTATCAGGCTTTGATCTGATCGTGGTGCTGCTCGGGTTGTTTGCCTTATCGCAGGCCTTTGTGTTGCTGGTCGGTCGCGACCGTAAAACCCAGGTTGCCCCGGTAGCGGGAAAGTTGTTTTCCGGTATGGCAGAACTGTTCCGTTACAAGCGGGTAGCGGCGTGTTCGTCGGGCTTTGGGGTCATCATGGGAATTATCCCTGGAGTAGGTGAATTTCTGCCTCAGTTTTTTTCTTACCCGCTCGCTCAAAACCTGTCGAAAGAGCCACAACGCTTTGGTCACGGCTCGCCCGAAGGGCTGATTGCCTCAGAATCAGCCAACAACGCGGTGCCAGCAGCAGCGATGATTCCGTTGCTGGCGCTGGGTATCCCCGGTGAGGCCTTAACCGCCATGATGCTTTCGGTGTTTTATGTACACAGCATTATTCCCGGCCCCGCGCTCTTTCAGACCCAGCCGGATTTTCTGGTGACGCTTTATCTGTGTCTTTTTCTGGTCAATATTCTGGTCTTGGTTGTCCTGATGATGACAACCAATACTCTGCTTAAGGTGATCAACGTGCCGGGTCGTTTTCTCGGGGCGTGCATTTTGGTGTTATCTTTTGTTGGGGTGTACTCATTGCGCAACTCGATTATCGACTGCGCGGTATGCGCAGTGTTCGGGTTGATTGGCTATATCCTCAAGCGCCTCAAATTACCGTTGGTCCCGATCATACTGGGCATGGTTCTGGGCGGAATCATGGAACAGCGCTTCCGGGCCAGCCTGGCGCGTATTGAAACCCCACTGGATTTCATCAACCGGCCGATTTCCGGAACGATTTTTGCAATCATCATCATCGCTTTGATCGCACACTGCGTTGCCCTTATCAGGGCAAGAAACAAACGTCTATTGAACCCGGGCATCTGAACCCGGGTTTCATTCCGGCGCTTACCAGTGTCCGATCAGGATGCCAAAGTCAGCCTCGTCCCGTTCAGGCCCCATGGTTAATAACCGGTCGGCCTGCGCTTCGGTGCGGCTTTTAAGTTTGCGGTGCCAGGCAAAAAGAGCCTCATGCAGATCGGCGCGAATCTCAGCACAGTTCGGGTCATCACCAAGGTCGGTAAATTCATTGGGGTCATCCACCAGGTTGTAAAGTTGTGGGCGGAATCTCTCGTGCAGCACGTATTTCCATTGGTGTGTTCGGATCACCCGAGCCCGGCAGTCATAGGGGTGCAGGTTTAACAATGTACGTGGGCCGCGATCACTGTAATCAATCTCACTGATAATGTAATCGCGCCAGGACCCACTGGGTAACCGGCCTTGCATCAAAGGTGTCAAAGAGCGACCCTCCAACCGTTCGCTGCAGATTTTAGCGCCTGCGTACTCAGTCAAGGTCGGTACCAGATCAATGGCTTCTACTAGAGCGTCACTGCTGCTACCTCGTGTGCTATTGGCAGCATCTGATGGATCACTGATGATGAGCGGGATGCGAATGGAAGGATCATGGTGCAGGTCTTTTTCTCCCAGCCAGTGATCTCCCAGGTAATCGCCATGGTCGCTCGTCAGCACCACCAGGGTATTTTCCCTCAAGCCTTTTTCATCCAGTTTGGCCAGCACTCGGCCGATGTGATCATCTAACTGTTTGATGAGACCCATGTAAGTGGGGATCACAGTCTGGCGGACTTCGTCGCGCGAGAAGTTCTCGCTGTAATCCTGCGACATGAAGGCCTGGTAGACCGGGTGGGGGTCGTGTTTTTCTGAATCACAGCGAACGGCGCTCATCACCTGCTCAGGGCCAAAGCAATCGTGGTAAGGCGCCGGGGCCAGGTAAGGCCAATGTGGCTTTATGTAGCTAAGGTGCAGACACCATTTGTCAGCGACTGACAGGCCATCGATGAAATCAAGTGCCCGATCCGTGGTGAAAGCGGTTTCTGAATGTTCTTCAGGTACCCGGGCCGCCAGGGCGGCGTTTCGCATCTGCCAGCCGCTGACGATCTTGCCATCGTTATCGATTGCACTATTCGCCCATGTCTCCCAGGGGTTGTCTCCACCAAAACCATGACTGCGCAGGTAATCACTGTAGCCAAGATCGGCCGGCAGAATCGGGTCGGGGTAGAGCCCGGCAAAAAGCTCGTATGGCAAAAACCCGTTGTTACTAAGGCGTTGCTCCTGAGTTGAGCCAGGGGATACATTGAAGCGCGATGTGGCCCGCGCATTGAAACGCCCCTCGGATTTGCCAACCACGACGGCCTCCATGCCGGCGTCGCCCAGGTAGTCGCCCAAGGTCAATTCACCAAGTTTCAGAGGATCCTCGTTGGCCATAACGCCGTGGGAGGCTACATAACGACCGGTGTAGAAACTTGCCCGCGATGGCCCGCATAGCGGCGCCTGGCAAAAGGCATTAGAAAATCTTACCCCACGGCCTGCCAGGGCATCGATGTGGGGGGTATTCAGGTACGGGTGACCAAAGCACGACAGGTAATCTGCCCGCAATTGATCACACATGATAAAAAGAATATTCATGGTCGCTTGGGTTTTTGTTGAATCCTTTCGGGGTCGTACACCCATAGATTGTAAGGCTATGGTGTTAACACAGCATCTCCGATTTTAAGAAAGTATCGGGACCATACTCATGCCTTTGGTGGGAAGCTTCTGCTGTACCATGCGATCCTTGTATACCTTTGGGGGCTGAACCAGCATTACGGTTACGATGACCGCAAAAATGAGGATTTATGCATTTAAAAGCAGTCACTAATTTGCTGCTTGCCATGTTTTGCATCTCGATCATGGATACCATGATCAAGATGCTGAGCGGCGGTTATGCGTTGCACCAGTTGGTATTCATCCGCGCCGCTATCAGCCTGGTGATCTTGCTGCCTGTTTTGTTTCGCCATGGCATTATGGCGATGCATACCCGCCGCCCTGGCGCACATATCTTTCGTGGATTGTTGCTGGTCATGGCCAACATGACGTTTTTCACAGGCCTTGCCAGTTTACCGCTAGCTCAGGCTTCTGCTGTGGTGTTTTTTGCTCCGGTCATCATCACGATATTTTCGTTTTGGATTCTGAAAGAGGAGTTCGGGCCATTTCGCTGGGTAGCGGTATTGATGGGGCTGGTAGGTATGACCCTTATAGTGCAGCCATTTTCAGGGCGAATCGAGATGGCGTACCTGTGGCCGTTGGCCGCTGCCTTTTGTTACGCCGGGTTTACCACGATGACCCGCTATATCGGTAACACTGAAAGCGCCTCACTGCTCGCGGTTACAGCCCAGGGTTCGTTTCTTCTGGTGAGCACGTTAATGGGGCTCGTCGTCGGTAGTGGACAGTTTGCCGGGCATGCCGATCCGGGCATTGAGTTTATATTGCGTGCCTGGCACTGGCCGGCATCGTCCGACATGTTCTATTTTGGCGCGATCGGGGTACTGTCGGCGATCACGGCTTTATCGATTTCTTACGCCTATCGCAGCGCACCGGCTTCCCTTCTTGCGCCCTTTGAGTACAGCAATTTGCCTTTGGTGCTGCTGTGGGGCTACCTGGTATTCAATGAGTTCCCCAACACCATGGCGCTGATCGGGATATTGCTGATTGCCGCCGGTGGCATGGTGGTTTGGCTGGATTCACAGTTTCGCAAACGAGCCGTATAAGAGAAGTGCCCCCACAAATCTGCACAGCTAAATCGGGTTTGGCTGTGCAGACGGCCGGGGCCACTTCAAAGCGAATGCCCTTTTGGGCGAGTACCTTTAGCACTACATCTGGCACTACATCTGGCGCTACATCTGGCACTACTTCTGGAAATGAAACGGCGCCTGTTCTGAGGGTAGTTGCGGTTTTTTTAACAGATAATCGGTTGCGCGTTCGGCCATCATCTGGGTTGGGGCGTTGAGATTGCCGCTCACAATATCCGGCATTACTGAGGCATCGATTACCCGTAGGTTATCTATTCCGCGCACTTGCATCTGCGCATCGACCACTGCCATGTCATCGTTGCCCATGCGACAGGTGCCGCAGGGGTGATAGTCTGTTGTGGCGTAGGCGCGTACCCAGGCTTGAAGGTCATTGTCTGAGTTGAGATCCGGCGCAGGCTCGATGCGATCGCCCCGAAATTCATCAAACGCGGGCTGTGTCAGTAGGTCCTGCATGACTCGCAAAGCCTCTATCAACTCTCGCGTGTCACCCGGATGGCTCAGATAATTAAAGTGCGCCGCTGGACGGTCATTGGGGTCCGTGGAGCGCAGTTTGACTTCGCCACGGCTCTTAGGACGCAACTGATCACAATCCAGTACGTAACCTTGTTTGAGTTGAATGCGTCGTCCTTGCCACTGGCTGTATACCGGCGCAAAATGGTATTGCAGATTGGGATGGGCTGCATCCGTGTTGCCATAGACAAAGCCGCCCATCTCCCAGATATTCGATGCACCGACGCCTGAGCGTGAAGTCAGCCACTTGAGCCCGGTGCTGAGTTTGGTTAGGGGTCGGGCCAGGGTATGCAAAGTCACTGCTTTCTTGCAGTAAAAGGCGCTGATAATACTGAGGTGGTCCTGCAGGTTCTGTCCGACACCACTCAGATTCACAAGCGGCGTGATGTTCATTGATTTTAGATAATCGGCTGGGCCAATCCCTGAGAGCATCAGCAGTTGCGGGCTCTTGATGGCGCCACAGCAGACGAGGACCGCACGCGATGCATGGACTTGGCTCACCTGGCCATCTTTTTCATAC
>JABINT010000107.1 GCA_018698075.1 Acidiferrobacteraceae bacterium | reverse complement strand
CAGGCGACACCGCACCAGACCGATTGCCGTCACTTCGACGTCTCCCGCCATGGTCAACATCTGGCAACGGTCGAGTGGAACATCATCGGCAGACACAACATGGCCAACGCGCTGGCCGCCATTGCTGCCAGCGATGCCGCGGGTGTCGATCCCGTGCAGGCCTGCGCCGCCCTGGCAGAGTTCCGTTTACCCCAACGCCGCCTTGAGCGGGTCAACCCAGGTGACGCCATCGCACTGTTCGATGATTTTGCCCACCACCCAACGGCGGTGCGCGAAACCCTGCAGGCGCTGCGCTCGAAGAACACCCCGGGACAACTGATCGCCGTCCTGGAACTACGTTCCAACACTATGAAACGCGGAGTTCATCGTGACGCTCTGGGGAAAGCCCTGGCATTAGCCGACGTCGCCGTGGTCCGGCGGCGGGCCGATCTTGACTGGGATCCGGCAGAACTTGCGCTTGATCCGGATCGGACTACACTTATGGTATGCGATACCCTCACCCAAATCGTTGATACCATCAGCGACAAAGCAAAACCTGGTGATCAGATCGTGATGATGAGCAACGGCAACTTCGATGGCCTGAAAGAAATGCTTCAGGCTCAACTGGTTTGATTGGCGATATGCATTTTCGAGGACTCGATTGATGAAAAAAATAATAAGCACCCTGGCACTGCTGCTGGCTTTCGCGCTACCAGTGACAGGACAGGAATACGAGCAGGGAATCAATTATTTCCCTCTGAAAATCCCGCAACCCGTTCATACCGGGGACAAAATCGAGGTGCTGGAACTCTTCTGGTACCGATGCCCACACTGTTTCGAATTGGATCCTTATCTGAACAAGTGGCTAAAAAGTAAACCTGACTTTATTGAATATGTCCGGCTACCTGCAGTCCTGAACCGCTCCTGGGCCTTTGATGCGCGGGTGTTCTATACCTTCGTGGCTCTGGGACTGGTTGACTCACTTCACGAGGCCTACTTCGAGGCCATACACACGGACCGCAAGCGGATTGTTACTGTCGAGCAACTGGCTGACTGGGTGGCCGATAAGGGTCAGGACTCGCAGCAGATTCTGGATACTTTTAATTCCTTCGGGGTCGATTCAATGGTTGCCCATGCTGCCGATATGTCAAGCCGTTACGAAACCGATGGCGTTCCGACCATTATCGTCGATGGTAAGTATCGCACCAAGGTCTCACTGGCGGGTGGGCATAACGAGTTGATCGACCTGATGAACTACCTTGCCTTGCGAGCACAGAGCGAACGTAGTAACTAGGGCCACATCCAGCCAGCACACCTACCGTGGCCCGCAACCACAGCGAATACCAAGTCTATTTTCACGTTGGACTGGGCAAAGCGGCTTCGACTTATCTGCAGCATCGGGTCTTCCCAATACTGCAGAACATCCGCTACATACCCCGCGATCGCTACCGCGGCTACCAGGGGCTTATTGAACGGACACAGGACACCCGTTATCTGGTATCTCGCGAGGCGGCTTACCGACTGCAACAACGCGTCGATGAATTCGCCGCGTTCAAGCCCGACGCCCGGGTGATTCTGGTGCTGCGCCGACATGACCGGTGGATCGCCTCCCACTACCGACGATATCTGAAGAACGGGGGCAGTCTGGACTTTGAGCATTATCTTGATCTGGACAGCAACCAACCGCGCATCTGGGGGGCGCAACAGGTTCGCTTTATGGCCATGATCGAAGCCATAGAGCAACGTTTTAACTCAAGACCGCTGGTGCTGTTCCACGAAGATCTACAGACTGACCCATTTGCACTGATCGATCAGCTTTGCGCATTTACCGGGGCACACTACCAGCGCGACCAGGTCAATCTTTCGATCGTTCACAGCTCCTGGAGTGACAAACAACTCAAACTGGCAAGACTTGCCGGAAAGCGGCTTTTTGACCCTGTGCCACGCGCTACGACTAACCCTACTCTTCACCGCGTACGCCGACGACTGCACTTGTGGGCCTGCTACGGGATTCTCGGAATCGCCCAGATGGTGCCCGCAAAATGGGTTAACCCTGACCCTTTAATTAACCCAGAAAGCCTATCGCGGGTACGTGAGGTTTTTGCGAACGACTGGCTGTCCTGTCACGATTACGCCCAGGCGTACAATCCACCAGTCTCTGGTATCAGGTCGGAAACAGGCCAGACTCCTTGAGCCCGTCAAAAACGAACTGCACGGCAAGTGCGGTCAGCAATACGCCGAAAATCCGGCTAACCACGTTCATTCCGGTAACACCGAGTAGACGGTGTACCTGGCCCGATACCAGCAACAGCAACAGGGTCAGCAACAACACCACACCCAAGCTCGCCATCACCGCCAACTGCTGGTAAAGATCTCCGCCCGTATTGGTCATTAGCAAAATAGCGGCGCCGATCGCTCCTGGTCCTGCAATTAACGGAGTTGCCAGTGGAAACACGGCGATATCCTTGCGCACACGGGCTTCACGATCTTCATCGGGGGTGGTTGACGCCACTCCCGAATGACGGGCAAAAACCATATCGAGCCCAACCAGAAACAACAGGATGCCACCAGCAGTACGTAGTGCCGGTATGGATATCCCAAGTCGGTCCAGGAGGACCTGACCAAAAAGTGCAAATGCAAACAACAAGCATGATGCCAGAATTACGGCCCGCACTGCGGTGCGCCGCCGTTGGTCCGAGGTCATCTCCCGTGACAACGCCCCGTAGACCACAGCAACATCCACAGGTCCAATAGTTGCAAAAAACGTGGTAAAGGCGATGATCAGCGTCTCAGTCATCAGTGCACCCCCCATAAACAAAACACCATCGTTCAACCAAAGCTCGCGATGCCCTCCTTCTGAAGGTCTGCCATGGTACGCACAATCCCTTCACGCAAGATTCGGGTCAGGTCATCAATCTGCTCACGGGTAATGCATAACGGTGGCGACATGACACACATATTAATCAACGGCCGCACCAGCAAGCCAAGCGCCTGGCAATGGGCATCGATACGGCTACCTACCTCGTAGTCAAGCGCCAGCGGCTGTCGACTTTCCTGACTGGCCACACACTCAAGGCATCCCATCAGGCCTTGTCCCCGAATATCGCCCACGATCGGCAGATCGGATAAGGTCTGTAGTTGCTCTTGCAAATAAGGCCCCAACTCCCGGGCATTCTCCAGTAGCCCTTCAGATTCAAATACATCCATATTGGCCAGCGCCGCGGCACAGGAGACCGGATGGCCGGAATAGGTAAACCCATTAGAGAATACGGCTCCGCGCTCACTGTCGCCTCCCACTGCCTGGATCAGGCGGTCGGATATGATCACGGCTGACAGCGGGATGTATCCGGAAGTTAAACCTTTGGCCGAGACAATAATGTCAGGGGTAATATCAAACACTGGTTCTGAGGCATACCAATGACCCAGTCGGCCAAATCCGGTGACCACCTCGTCAGAGATATAGATCACATCATGGCGCCGGCATACCCCAAGGCAGGCGGCATGGTAACCCTTAGGGGGTACGATCACTCCACCCGAGGCCAGAATCGGTTCGGCGATAAAAACACTCACTTTTTCCGCACCTACCTCCAGAATCTTAGCTTCCAGTTCATCGACCAGATGACGGCAGAAAGAGTCGGTATCCATCCCCTCGGGCCGTCGGTAGGGATTAGGTGACGAGATAAAATGCACAGTATCAAGCTGGGTGTCCAGCCAGTTTTTATCGCGGGACTTGCCCGATACCGCGGCGGAAAGATAGGTGCTGCCATGGTAGGCATCGTAGCGGGAAATAATGTGCTTTTTCTCCGGCCGACCCAGCACGTTGTTGTAGAACATAACAAAACGCAACGCCGAATCCACTGCAGTGGAACCACCCGTAGCAAAGAAAACATGATTGAGATCCCCCGGTGCAACCGCCGCCAGGCGCTCAGCCAAGCGTGCAGATGGCTCGGTCGGATGACTCCATGGGCTGGTATAAGATAATTGCCCCGCCTGATCTGCCATGGCTTTGACAATTTCACTCCGGCCATGCCCGGCATTGACACACCACATTCCACCAGGGCCATCGAGTAAGCGATTTCCCTGCGCGTCGGTAACATAACTTCCCTCACCGCCTCTGAGGACGGTACGGCTCGAATTGGGTTTATCAAATGATTCCCAGGGATGGACCACATGGGTATCCATTTTCCGAAGCGCGGCCAGATCCACGGCCCCTGACTGAGAAGGTTTCATCAAAGCTCTCCTTGTCGTTTGTTCAGCATGAGTTACCGGGCAGCCTTCAAGCGCGAGCAGCGCCGGAGCGCATCGCCTGATTGGCTGCCGCCAGGGTTCCCGGCGCAGGTGGATGCACCAGCGACATCACCGGGATTTCTTTTTTAAGACGCTGGTGAAATCGCAGTACACCGGCTTCAATATCAGAAAGATTATCCAGCGGAAAAACACTGGTGCGCGCGGCTTCCTGCAACCACTGCACGAGTGCGTTGTCCTCAAGATAAGTCATCTTATCAATACGGCTGCTGAGATATTGCGCAGCCCGGACCGCGCGCGACCCGCCGGGCAGCCCGTATTCGCGCCCGATGACACGGGTAGTGCCGGGACTGCAGGGCAGCGACATATAGTAGCCAGCCTTTTCGGGATAAAAATAGATCACTGCGTTAGGGAAAACACCAAAGTACAGCCATTGGCGACGTGACTCCAAAGATAGCTCAGGAAAATCCGGCAATAAAGATTTGTAGCGGGCCACGCTCCACGAGCGCGCCGGGTGTTCATCAACGGTAGCGGTTGAAACTGCAATATCGCCGATAAAATCATCACGGTAGGAGCGGCCGTAAAGGTCTTGCAGTGCTGGATGCGCGGCGGGTACATGGTACCCCTCGTTGTCCACATCGTGAAAGAATTTCCAGTTGTAATCCACCTCAGTCTGGTAGGGCCCCCCAAGCGGGGTCATATCAGCAAGGCGATAACACTGAATGCGAGCATTAATGGAAGCCAGTTGATCCGCTACCGAACACCCCCCAGACTCAAATCGAGTAAAGATCAGGCCGTTCCAGACCTCAAGTTCGAGCGCCGCCAGGCCGTTAGCTGCCTTATCGAAACCGCTAAAGCCCTGCGGCCGGGGGACACTTTTGAGTCGTCCATCCAGGCCATAGGTCCAGCCATGAAAAGGACAGCGCAGTACGTGACCACAATTGCCCTGCGCCTGCGGCACTACCCGCGACCCCCGGTGACGGCAGACATTATGAAAAGCGCGCAGCTGATTATCTTCGCCTCGCACCACCACCGCGCGCTCACCACCGGCTTCAAAAGTCAGGTAATCGCCTGACTCAACAACATCTGCCACATGGCCCACCAATAACCACTGACCGCGAAAAAGTTGAGCCATCTCGACCTCAAACAACTCGGCACTGGTGTAGGTCCAGCCTGATAGCATGCCGTTGCTCGTTGCAACAGGTTGTCGGTCGACTTCACTAGAAAACAGGTCAGGCACTGGGTTGGGGTTGGGCTCACCCGGCAGCACACTTGCCAGGTAGCTCAAGCAAGTCCGACGGGATTCCTTAAGGTCAACGGAATCGGGCGCCATCATGCACTGCTCCCAGAAACTATCAATTAGCGCATCGAAAGCGCGCGCGAGGGCTATTGGATCTGAGGCGCTCGGTCCGTTGCCCTGATACAACTCTACGAACAGGCCTTCTACGCGATCTCGAATCGCCAATTCTCGACCACGAACGGTTGCGTTGTAGTCATCACGGGCCTGGCTTTCTCCCATAAAGGCATACCAGACGGTTGCCCGGGCCGGCGTGCATAGTTTCGGATCCAACATAGCGTCCACCAACGAGCGCAACGTATCGACTGGATCTTTGGGATCTTTAAAAGCCTGGTCTACCGCCTGTTCGAACTCTGCCGCCACTGACTGAAGCGTCTCCAACAGCAATTGCTCTTTAGTGTTGAAGTAGAAATTGACGATGCTCGTGGAAAGCCCGGCACGACGCGCTACCTTGGCCAATGTCAGACGGGACAGGCCCTCACGCCAAATGACTTCGATGGTGGCTTCGATCAGTTGTGCACGGCGCTCAATGCTGCCATTGGCTATGACGGGTTTGAAGCCAGTATTCATACTTATACCCCTTCCCTGACATGCAGAATAACAAGTTTTGTACAAGTATACAGATGTACTGTATTACGGTACAAACGGGTAGCCGCCGAGCGCTTCCTTGGAAAGGTGTCAATCCTTCAACAATAGGAAATTGCTCGAATCAAAGTGCAGCCAGGCCTGATCACCGGACCGATCAGAACCCTGGTAATCCTGCTGGGAGACGTCCAGGGTACTACCATCTCCCTCTAAGGGGTTGACCCGGTAATGGGTCGTGTCCCCAAAATATGCACTGGCCTTAAGGGTTACCGCCAACCCACCTGGTGTTGGGACATCACTCAGTGAAAGATTTTCCGGGCGCACCGCCAGTGTTACCGCGTCACCGGTGCGCACGGTTTGATTATTGGAGCCAACCGACACAGGCCCCAGCGCCGCCGACGAGACCGAGATCTGCTCATCAACCGATGCAACGACTCCATCAAGCAGGTTCATCTGGCCGATAAAATCAGCCACAGCCCGGCTGCAAGGGCGTTCGTAGATCTCCCTTGGCGGCGCGTTTTGAAGGATACGGCCCTCGCTCATCACAGCAATCCGATCCGACAGGGTTAAGGCTTCCTCCTGATCGTGCGTGACAAACACGAAGGTAATCCCCACCTGCTGTTGCAGTATGCGAAGCTCTATCTGCATTTCTTCTCGCAACTTTTTGTCTAAGGCTCCCAGCGGTTCGTCCAGAAGCAGCACTTTAGGCCGTTTAATTAGGGCCCGTGCCAGGGCGACCCGTTGTTTTTGGCCCCCAGACATCTCATCCGCCCCGCGTTTTTCAAAGCCTTCCAGCTGAACCATAGCCAGTGCTGCTGAGACCTTCTCAGCCTGCGCCTCTCGAGACAGCTTTTGCTGGCGCAATCCATAAGCCACGTTCTGCTCAACATTAAGGTGGGGGAAGATCGCGTAATTTTGGAAGACCATATTGGTGGAACGCAGGTGTGCAGGCATATGGGTAACCTCCTGCCCCTCAATCATGACTTTGCCATCGCTCGGTGTCTCAAACCCGCCCAGAATACGCAACAGGGTCGTCTTGCCACAGCCTGAAGGCCCCAACAATGAGAAAAACTCCCCTTTTCGAATCGAAAGAGAAATATTATCGACGGCCGTGACGCTGCCAAACGATTTTGAAACGCTGGCTATCTCAATAAATGCATCAGCCAATGGTCATATCTCCAGTTTGTGTCTCGGAGGTATTACGCCGGCGGAACCATTCCGCCAGCAGAACAATGAATACACTCGCGATAAGGATGCAGGCTCCGAGTGCCAAAACTCCCGGTAATAATTTGGGAAACCGTAGCTGATTCCACATAAACACCGGCAGCGTTGGGTTAGTGCTGCCAAGGAAGAATGCCATAATAAATTCATCGAACGAGATAGTGAATGTCAACAACAAACTGGCGACGATCCCGGGCAACACATTCGGAAAAGTCACGCGCCAGAATGTCCACCAGGCATTCTCACCAAGATCATAAGAAGCCTCCTCCAAAGATCGATCAAAGCCTTCGAAACGCGACATCAGCACGACCATCGCAAATGGCACACAAATCAGGACATGGCCCGCTGCAATACTTACCAGACCCAGTGAGCCCCCCATCCGCAAGATAACAATCAGCATCGCCATGGCCAGTATGATTTCGGGCACTACCAATGGCAGCATGATCATAGCTACGACGGGCTTTTGTCCGGGCAGTTGATACCGGGTCACAGCCCGGGCACCCAGTATGCCCAGGATGGTGCTGATCAAGGCAGTCATCATACCCACTTTAAGGCTATTCACCAGGGCACGATGCAAGGCCTCGTTGGCAAACATGGTCTGGTACCACTTTAGAGTCCAACCCCGAAGCGGGAAGCTGATATAGATCGAATCGTTGAATGAGAACAGCGGTAGGAAAAGAACTGGAACATACAGGTACGCAACATAGATAACCGCATAGGCCCCCAGAATGCGCGCCGCCACATTCATATTGCGGTTCATGAGTGACGCCCACTAAGACGTCGGGCCGACCACACAAAGACCGCCACCAGTACCGCGACGATAGTCATCGAAGTTAACGAGATCGCGGCACCCGATGGCCAGTTACTGCCCCGGCCAAACTGAAACTGGATGACATTGGCAATCATGTACCCATCAGACCCTCCCACCAGTGAGGGGGTAACGTAATCTCCCACCGTGGGAATGAAAATCAGAACAGATGCCGCCAGGATTCCTGGCAATGCCAGCGGCAGTGTCACGCGAAAAAATCGAATGAATGGGCTGTCGCCAAGATCAGTTGCCGCCTCTAGCATAGATCGATCGATTTTCTCGAGCGATACATAAATCGGCAAAATGGCAACAGTCGCCCAAGCATGGGTCAGGGTGATCACGACCGCTGTCGGGTTATACATCAGAAAGGTCAGCGGCTCGCTTATGGCGCCCAGTGCTATCAATCCGGAGTTCACCGCGCCGCCGTAACCAAGGATCACCTTCCAGGCAAAAACCCGCAGCAGATAACTTGTCCAGAACGGCAACGTCACCAGAATAATCCACACCATCTTGTGACGTTTGACATAAAACGCAATAAAGTACGCCAAAGGAAACGCCATCACCACGGTAGCAAGTGTCGTCAATCCCGAGATACCCAGCGAGCGCAAAAATAGCACCCGGTACATATCCCGCGTGAGAGCCTCCACGTAGTTCTGCACGGTGCCGCTCATGTCAAAATCCATATGGCCCGTCTGCTGCCAGAAACTCAGGACCGCCATCGCCATGATGGGAATGCACATCAGCGCCCCCACGAGACCCAGCGTGGGCGAGAGCAACAGATACCCCCGCAGCGCTGGGCGGCGGCTCAGAGAACTGCGGAGTCGATCCAAAGGCTTCGAAGTGGCGTTATTCATCAAACCTGCACTATCAAAACAGCCCCCTAAGAATTGAGGGCGAATCATATCCCCCACTCATTCTCTATTTTTACCCGCCCAGTGACCGAGAACAGCGAGTGACCTTCGAGCGGACGAAAACACGAACCCTAATCCTGTAGCCCTTTAGGGGATTACAGAGGAGCAAAGCACTGCCTGGTGTTAAGGCCAGGCAGTGCTCAATTACAGAATCAGAAGCCGGTCTTAGCCGCCTCAAAGTCTCGGTTAACCCGGGTCTCTACCTCATCGGACTGGGGTATTCCCATGTGCCCGGAATTGAGGTACGCAATAGGGTCTTTATCCAACCCCAACTGTGCGAGGATTCCTGGATCAGCCATCTTGAATGATTCGGCATTGGAGTGACCATAACCCCAGTAATCAATAACATATACGCCGGTCTCTCGAGATGTCATTGCATTCACGATATCGTATGCCCCGTCCAGATTTGGCGCGTCCTTGTGCATCATCAGCCCGCAACACCAGGTTAATGCGCCTTCCTTCGGACTGGCAAATCGGACAGCATGACCTTCGCCCGCAAGACCCACCGGGGTTTCGTTCCAGGTAATGGCCATCACAATCTCACCTGACGCCATTGCCTGACCCAGTGATGTCATATCGTTAGTGAACATTCGAACCTGGGGTCGCAGTTTCTTCATCAGCGCATTGGTCTTGTCAATGTCGGCACCAGTGAGCGGCTTGCCTATATCTACGCCAGCAAGAATTGCGAGACAATACCAGGTATCTGCAGCGCTATCGATAACCGCGATGCGGCCTTTATAACGAGGATCAAATAACATCTCCCAAGACTCGGCCTTACCCTGCAGATCAACAAGGTCAGTGCGATAAGTAATTGAGGTAGCGCCCCAGTCAAAAGGCATAAACCACTGACCTGCACCTTCATTGCTGCCCGGCAGGTTTACCAGTTCACCAAAAAGATCCCCATAGTGCTCCAGACGCCCTTTGTCCATCGCCTGAAACATGCCTGAATCTTTCCATCGCGGTATATCGTTAGAGCAGGGGTGTGTAATATCAACCACAAACCCTGCTTTCATCTTGGTAAAGCCCTCCTCGGCATCACCGTACGTGACGAAATTTGGCGGACCGCCATGCTTGGCAATGTAAGGAGCAAACATGCCCTCATCGTCATACCCTCCCCACGTAAAATAGGTCGCGTTATCTGCCGCAGCGGCTGATCGAACCCCTAACGGCATTGCGCTCACGGCGAAGCCCATGGCGCCCAATGCTTTTAGCGCCTGTCGGCGTGTGTATTGTCCATCTCGAAGACGGGCAATAAATTCGTTGCTTTTTTTCATTGATATCCTCCTCTTGGTTAGATGACTTTCGTTATCGCTCTCACATCAGGCAATTATTCCCCAAGCAGGCTAATCCAAACGGTCAAGCCTGTCCAGTCCTGTCACCTTAGATAGTCATCAGCAGTTACAATCGCGCTCCTAATGAAACTGCCTCACCCTGAAATATTCAAGGCCTACGACATTAGAGGCGTTGTCGGACAGTCTTTGACCCATGAAATCGTTGAGCAGATCGGCCGGGCTATCGGAACAGAGGCGCTGAATGCGGGTGACAGCGCTGTGGTGGTCGGCCGCGATGGCCGAATCTCCGGCCCTGGAATTGCTTCGGCTTTGATGGACGGTATCTGCGCTGTCGGGTGCAATACCGTCGATATCGGCATGGTTCCCACACCGTTTACCTACTTTGCCACCCACGAGCTTGGAATTGGCTCCGCAGTATCGGTCACCGGCAGTCATAACCCGCCCGATTACAACGGGCTCAAAGTCATGATCGGTACCCACACCCTCGCTGCAGAGCGCATTCAGGCCCTACGAGAACGAATAGTGGCGCAGGATTTCTCAAAAGGTACTGGCCAGCGCCAGTCCCACGATATCGTGCCGGCCTACATTGATCGCGTTGTCGGCGATATCAAGCTGGATCGACCGCTTCGGATCGTGACCGACTGTGGCAACGGGGTTGCCGGGATGGCGGCTCCCGGGTTATTACGTGACATCGGCTGTGAGGTAAGCGAGCTTTTTAGCGAGGTCGATGGCAATTTTCCCAATCACCACCCGGACCCCAGTGTGGCGAAGAATCTCGCCACACTGATCGACACCGTACAGCGGGAGAACGCCGACCTTGGGCTGGCCTTCGATGGCGACGGCGATCGCCTGGGTGTCGTTTCCGGCACGGGGCAGATCATCTGGCCGGACCGGCAGATGATCCTTTTTGCTAAGGATATCCTCTCGCGTAATCCGGGCGCGCAAATCGTTTACGACGTCAAGTGCTCACGACTACTGCCAAGAGCGATTGAACAAGCGGGTGGCAGACCTTTGATGTGGAAAACCGGTCACTCGTTTATCAAGGGCAAACTCCGGGAAACCGGTGCAGCACTGGGAGGCGAGATGAGCGGACACCTGTTCTTTAAGGAACGCTGGTACGGCTTCGATGACGCTATATATGCAGCGGCGCGACTGTGCGAGTTATTGTCCCGGCACAGCGAGTCACCAAGCGAGGTGTTCTCCCAAATTCCAGATACCGTCAATACGCCGGAATTGCGATTGGAGATGAACGAAGGGGAGCACCACCAACTCATCTTTGAACTGGTGGCACAGGGTAAATTTGAAGGCGGTCAAACCTGCAAGATCGACGGCATTCGTGTGGACTTCGATGATGGCTTTGGCCTCGCTCGCGCTTCCAATACCACACCTACTGTAATCTTGCGTTTTGAGGCCGATACCCAAGAAGGCCTCGAGCGTATCCAGGCCTGTTATCGCGAACAGATTCTCGCCTTAAGGCCAAAGATTCAGCTTCCCTTCTGATTTCTCGCCGATAGATGTTTCGCTGTTACTCGTGACCAATCAGGCGAGCCTCAGGGATTCTCTGGCGTAAGCTTTCCGCCATAGTTGCAATCAGACCGAATTCAGGAATCAGCGTTACCCACAACAGGTTAAGAGGAACGTTGAGATCAGCAAACACCACCTGCTGGTATTGCCCCAACACTGCCTGAAGCCCCGCGACCCGATCGCCAAAATCAGTTCGCGACAGATCGCGAAGACCGGGAATCAGCATCATGAAATCGCTATACGCGGCGCCGTCTGGGTCGCGCGTGGGTGCGCGGGTATAAAGTGGTCCACTTGCGCTAAGCGCCAGCTTATCGGCCTGGCGAATCTGTAGCTTCATCTATCCGGATCAACGATCAGATGCGTTCGGGGGGAAGCATTATTCACGGAGAACCTCGATGGCCGTAGGACGCTTATATCCACGCGGCAATGCACGGCCCCGTTGTGCCCGGGCACCGATAAAATTCTCAACATCGGAAGGCTTAAGACGCATATGCTGTTTGCCGGCGTATAACTGCAGGCTATCCCCTTCACGGAAAACAGCAATATCGGCCAATTTCTCTTCACCAGATTTGTAGCGAGAAGCCGGAATATTAACCAGCTTGACCCCTTTGCCACGCGAAAGCAGCGGCAATTCGGCTAGTGGGAAAATCAGCAAACGACCACTGTCAGTGATGGCGCACACCCAATCATCTTCGTAGTCAAACACCCGTTGGGGAGATAGTACTCCGGCACCACGGGCGCTCAACACGGCTTTGCCTGACTTGTTGCGTGTTAGCAGCTCCTCAAAGGTGGCAACGAAACCGTAGCCGGCATCTGAGGCCAACAGATAACGGCTATCGTTGTCACCGATCATAACGCCGCAAAAACTCGCGCCCGCTGGAGTTTTGAGCTGCTTACCCACAGGCTCGCCCATGCCCCGGGCGGAAGGCAACTCATGAGAGCGCAGGCCGTATACCCGGCCCGTGGAGTCAATACATAACAGCGGCTGGTTGGTCCGGCCAGTACCCGAGTGCAGATAACCGTCCTCAGCTCGGTAGGATAACTCACGGGGATTAACCTCGGTACCCTTGGCTGCGCGGATCCAGCCCTTGCGTGACAACACCACAGTAATCGGCTCGGCCGGAATCAGCGCTGTTTCACTCAGCGCCTGGGCGGCCTCACGTTTAACCAGGGGCGAGCGTCGCTCATCGCCGAAATCCTCAGCATCAGCCAGCAGTTCCTCGCGGACCACCTTCTTCAAGCGATCGCGTGATTTGAGGATCTTTTGCAGCTCGGTCTTTTCCCGGGTCAGTTCGTGCTGCTCACCATTTATTTTCATCTCCTCAAGGCGGGCAAGATGACGCAACTTCAATTCGAGGATTGACTCAGCCTGGGTATCGCTCAGTTTGAAGCGCTTCATTAATGCCTGCTTGGGCTTTTCTTCTTCTCGAATAATACGGATGACCGCATCGATATTCAGGTAGACAATCAGCAGGCCATCAAGCACATGCAGTCGCTTAAGTACCCGTTCGAGACGAAACTCAAGCCGTCGTTTGACAGTGGCAAGCCGAAAATCCAGCCATTCCTTTAGTAATGACTTGAGATCGAAGACACGGGGTCGCCCATCGAGTCCAATGATATTCATGTTGACCCGGTGACTCTGCTCAAGCGCTGTTGTGGCAAACAGGTGATCCATCAGAGCTTTGCGATCGACTCGGTTGGAGCGTGGTTCGATAACCAACCGGGTGGGGTTCTCGTGATCTGATTCATCGCGGATGTCATCGACGATCGGCAGTTTTTTCGCTATCATCTGAGCGGCAACCTGCTCTATCACCCGCTCACCAGATACCTGGTAGGGCAGCGCACTGACAACGATGTTGCCTGCCTCTTCCTCCCAGACAGCCCGCTGGCGAATCGAGCCATAGCCTGTACGGTAGATTTGCCGAATTTCATCGGATGGGGTGATAATCTCAGCAGCGGTTGGAAAGTCCGGCCCCTGGATGTGCTCGCACAATTGCTCAATACTGGTGCGGCTATTGTCTAACAAGCGAATGCAGGCCGTGACCACCTCACGCAGATTGTGCGGCAGAATATCTGTTGCCATGCCAACGGCTATTCCCGAACTGCCGTTGAGTAACACATTCGGCAACCGCGCTGGCAAGAACTTTGGCTCGTGCAAAGTGCCATCGAAGTTAAGACCCCACTTAACGGTACCCTGCCCCAATTCCGACAGCAGCATTTCTGCAAAACGCGAAAGTCGGGCCTCGGTATAACGCATCGCGGCGAAGGATCGAGGATCATCCTGAGAACCCCAGTTGCCCTGACCATCTACCAACGGATAGCGAAAACTGAACCATTGCGCCATTAGCACCATAGCCTCGTAACACGCGCTATCGCCATGCGGGTGAAATTTACCGAGCACGTCACCCACCGTCCGGGCAGACTTCTTGTACTTCGCCGTAGCGGCCAGTCCGAGTTCGGACATCGCGTAAACAATCCGCCGCTGTACCGGCTTGAGGCCATCAGTCAGGTGGGGTAGCGCCCGATCCAGAACTACATACATTGAGTAGTTGAGATAGGAGCGCTCGGTAAAATCTGCCACAGAGACCGTTTCCAACTTGCGCTGGATCGGGCTTTTTACCCCAAGCGAAGATCGGGATTTTTTTCGTGTCGTGGTGCGGCGGGTATTAGGTGTCATAGCAAAGCTCGAACATGGCTGTGGCAGAATATGCGGGCCACAAAGGTGCCCGCCTCTTTGGGCAGATTATAGTCATCCGCAGCTTTGGACTTTGCTCGTAATGGAAGATAACAAGATTCCACGTCGCCTGGCTGACGGTTCAGCGCCGATGACGGCCGAGGCATTGCTGGACCAGTTACGCTCACTTGGTATCAGTGTGCCGACAATCGAACACCCGCCGATGGTTACCGTTAAGGACAGCAAGGCCATGCGCGTTACTCCGGGCGGCGCTGGTGATATTAAAAACCTATTCGTTCGTAACAAAAAGGGGCAAATGTGGCTGATTACCTGCCAGGAAGACCGGCAAATCGACCTAAAGGCGCTTGCTACGGCCCTGGGTGCCGGGCGATTCTCTTTTGCTTCACACCAACGTCTGATGCTCTACCTTGGGGTCGGTCCTGGCGCTGTCTCGCCACTAGCCCTGATCAATGATCGGCAGCGATCGGTCACGTTCGTCATTGATAACGCCCTTTTAGCCTGTGAGACTATCTACCTGCACCCACTGGACAATACCCGGACCACCACCATGACAAGCTGCGACCTGCTGGATTTTATCGCCCAGACCGGACACCCTGCGCGCACAATCGCTTTTGATTCAGATGGCGTACACTGCGACGACCCCCTTTCTGGAGAACCCCGTTAATGAATTTTGACCCAGCCCAAATGAGTCTGGCAGCCATTGCCCGGGCGTTGCGCGACGGAACCGTGCGTGCGGCCGCTTTGGTTGAAGCCTGTATCGAGAAACGCGATCCATCACTTAGCGCCTATCGGGAATGGCAGCCCGAACTCGCCCGCGAACAGGCGCGCAAAGCAGACGCTGCATTTGCCCAAGCCAAGGATCTAGGAACACTGCAAGGGATTCCGGTGTCGGTCAAGGATCTTTATGGGGTGAGTCAGATGGATGTCTTTGCCGGCTCACCCACCGCGCTGCCCCCATTGTGGCAAACCGAAGGCGCGGTGATTGGAACACTGCGGGCACAACATGCGGTATTTACTGGGAAAACCCACACGGTTGAATTTGCCTTCGGCGGACTAGGTGTCAACACACACTGGGGAACGCCACGCAACCCGTGGGACGCGCAAACACACCGTGTACCGGGAGGCTCCAGCAGTGGCGCGGGGGTAAGCCTGTGCGAGGGTTCGGCATTACTGGCTCTGGGTACCGATACAGCCGGCTCGGTTCGTATACCCGCCAGCATGACAGGCAACGTGGGTCTTAAAACCAGCTACGGGCGATGGCCAATCAATGGCATCTTCCCGTTGAGCCCAACTCTGGACACTGCGGGAACCCTGACTCGGGATGTTGCTGATGCGGTGACTGCCTTTGCAGCAATAGATCCCCACCAGCGTAGTTACGGCCCCCGCCTATCGCGGGAGGTATCTCAATGCAGTGCCAGTGATTTCTGCATCGGTACCGGAGAGGTGGCATTGTGGTCAGACTGTGATGAGGGCATCGCAGAGACAGTACAGGCGGCATTGACCGAGCTGGCGGATGCAGGCGTACGTATCATAGAAACCCCGCTGCCCGAGGCTACGGCTGCCATCGAACTGCTCAAAGTCGGCAGCGTCGTTTCGGCAGAGATCGATGAACTGCTTTCATCCGCCCTGGTGCCGTGGCGTGAAACCCTCGATCCTGTCGTCTCATCTCGCATCCGCGATGGCGGCTCGATCAGTGCCACTGAATATCTGCAGCGCCGTCGCAGACTGCGTGAACTCAGTAGCAGCGCCGCTCAACGGTTTACAGATTGCCAGGTCATGGTCAGTCCAACCGTCGCGATTTCGCCACCTGCCCTGGAAAAGGTGCTGGCCGTCGAACAGTACCGGCCCAACAACATTGCCGCCTTACGCAATACCTGCCCCGCCAACTACCTTAGCCTGTGTGCGATCACGATCCCGGTGGGACTCGATGCCCATAGTATGCCGGTAGGCATGCAGTTGATGGCACCGCACAGCCATGAGGAACAACTACTGGCTATCGCCACCTGTATTGAAACGATACTGGGCTCAGGTCGAGAACGCCTCGGTACGCCACCCCTGCCCGTACGCCATTCGCCTTAGACCATGGCCCAAGCGCATCAGCCGACCCGGGTTCGCACTGACGCAAAAGAGTCGATCAGCCAAGGGTACCTGAAGGTTCTCCGGTACGCTCTTCGTCACGAGAAATACGCCGGTGGCTGGACCGATACCCTGACACGCGAAGTTATGGATCGGGGCGGGGTTGCGGCCGTCCTGCCTTTTGATCCGGTACGCCAGGAGGTGGTGCTGGTGGAGCAGTTCCGGGTGGGAGCCTGGGCTAGCGGGTGGCCAACCCCGTGGCTGTTGGAGTGCGTTGCTGGAGTGATCGAGGATGGTGAAAGCGCTGGCGAGATGGTACGTCGTGAGGCGCTTGAGGAAGCTGGGTGCGAGCTGGTGGAGCTGGAACTGATTGCCCGCTACTTCTCCTCGCCCGGGGCCTGCTCAGAGATGGTCGATCTTTTTTGTGGCCGTGTCGACAGCACAGCACTCGGCGGTATTCACGGCCTGGCTGACGAAGGCGAGGACATTCTTGCCCGGGTCTGGCCGTTAACCGATGCCTTGGCGTTACTCGATACCGGCCAGATCAGCAACAGTATGACGCTGATTGCATTGCAGTGGCTGACCCTGAATCATCAACGTGTGACGAATGACTGGCTGCGGCACGACTAAGCCACGACTGAGCCACTACGATGTCGTTTACAGTGTTAGATCCGGCGGCGCAGAAGTGACAGCCTTATCTATTGCGATCGCGGTCGGCACATCGCGGACCCATTCGTAATAGATGCCCTTGATATTACTGATAACGACGCCGCCATTTTCCATCCGTCTCAGCCCGGCATCATGATGCGGCCAGGGCGAGGCAGTCGCATCATCGGCAACCCAGACCTGGTAGCCGGCATCCCGTAGGTCTATGGCGGATTGGGCAATGCACACATCAGTCTCTAGGCCCACAAGCACTACGTCAGTTTTGCCTAAGGCCTCTATCGCTTCACGGATATCGTGCTGTCCATACAGACTGAAAACCATCTTGTTGAAAACGCTCTGGCCGGGCGGCAGAAGGTTTTTGAGCAATGGCAGTAATTCGACGGTGTCGGATACGTCCTCTGCGGTTGCGACTATGGGAATTTCAAGGGCTATGGCGACTTGCATGATCCAGGCAATACGCGCCACTAGCGGCTCACGCTCGTGCAGTGCCAATTTTGAGAGGAAACTATCCTGCACATCCACCACCGCTAAAACGCTGTTGGCGCGTTCAATCAGCGGCATGTTATTTCTTCCGTTGAATCAACGGTCACTCAGTAAAGAAATCAGGCTCGAGGTATCCCAACGCCCGCTCCCGCGTGCCTGCAGCTGTGCATAGAATTGATCGACCAGTGCGGTAACCGGCAGCCGCGCGCCTGTACGGTGCGCCTCACCAAGGCATAAACCGAGATCCTTGCGCATCCAGTCGACCGCAAAACCAAAATCGAATTCATTACGGTTCATGGTCGCGCCTCGGTTCTCCATCTGCCATGACTGGGCCGCCCCTTTGGAGATCACATCCAAAACCTGCTCAACATCCAGTTCACAGCGTCGGGCAAAATCCAGGCCTTCCGACAGGCCCTGCACCAAGCCCGCTATGCAGATCTGATTCACCATTTTGGTCAACTGGCCGCTACCTGCCGGGCCCATCAACCCCACAGCACGAGCATAGCTGTCGATGACCGGTCGGGCACGTTCGAATATCTCTGAATCGCCGCCAACCATTACCGTGAGCGCCCCATTCTCGGCCCCGGCCTGGCCGCCCGACACCGGAGCATCCAGAAAATCAAAGCCCCGAGTACGGCCAGCTTCGGCCAACTCCCGGGCCAATTGGGCAGACGCTGTGGTGTGATCAACAAAAATACTACCAGCCTCCATAGTCGAGAATGCGCCGTCGGGTCCGGTACTAATCGAACGAACATCATCATCATTTCCCACGCAGGCGAAAACCAACTGGGCGCCAGCGGCCGCTTGTGCCGGGGTGGCGGCGGTCTTTCCCCCATGCTGGGCCACCCAATCTTGCGCTTTTTGGCTGGTGCGGTTAAATACGGTTACCTCGTAGCCACAACGTGCGAGATGCCCCGCCATGGGGTAACCCATAACCCCTAAACCAATAAAGGCCACGCTATTGAACCTTTCGTTGTCCGAATTTTGCGACATCTAAAAACCTCCCATGGAAAACTGGCCCCGCCAATCATCATTGAAAAAAGGAAACTACCCTGATGCTACCTACCGAACTGATTGTCAGTAAAGCGATAACAAACGATGCTCAAATTCTGGCGCAGTTTAACATCGCCATGGCTCGTGAGACCGAGGACCTTAAGCTAGACTTGCCGACCGTACTGGCTGGGGTCCACGGGGTTCTTGAAGAAACGGCTCACGGCTTCTATCTTGTCGCCCGCCTGGCCGGAGAAGTGGTTGGCGCACTACTGATCACCTACGAATGGAGCGACTGGCGCAATGGTAGGTTGTGGTGGATTCAAAGTGTTTATGTCCTGCCACAATGGCGCAGCCAAGGCGTATTCCGCGCCCTGTATCAGCATGTGAATGAACTCGCGCAACAGACTCCTGATACACGCGGTATCAGGTTGTACGTGGAAAAAGATAACCACATTGCCCAGGCTGTGTATCAGAATCTTGGTATGTCACAAACAGCTTACCGGATATTCGAGACCACTTTTTGATGCTGAGACAGGCCGCTGTGGCGGTATAATTGCGCCACTACGACCCCCGATACGGTATTCGAGCCGCCCAGGCTCGACGCAAGGGCTGGACCCTGGTGACAACCATGAATCCCCAAGAACAGGAACGTTACAGCCGGCAGATAAAATTACCTCAGGTCGGCAACGATGGGCAACAGCGGCTACTGGACGCTCAGGCACTGATCATAGGTATGGGCGGACTGGGCTCACCAGTCGCCTTGTATCTTGCCAGTGCGGGTATTGGACGGTTAACAATTACTGATTTCGATCGGGTTGATGAATCTAACCTGCAGCGCCAAGTCATCCACACACAGGAGATGATTGGCGAACTAAAGGCCGAGTCGGCACGACATGCCATCGAACAACTTAACCCAGACTGCATGGTTGAGGCTCTGGACTATGAGTTGGATGGGGAAGATCTTTTAGAGCGGGTGCGCGGCGCCGATGTGGTCGTTGATTGCACCGACAACTTTCCCTCACGTTTTGAACTCAACAACGCCAGCCTGGCAACAGGTACGCCCCTGGTCTCAGGCGCCGCTATTCGCTGGGAAGGCCAAGTGGTCACATTTCATCCACGCGATCCCAAGAGTCCCTGCTACCGCTGCCTCTACCCCGATACCGGGATTGAAGCTGCCACTTGTGCAATGGAAGGTGTCATCGCACCGATCGTTGGAGTTATCGGCACACTCCAGGCTCTGGAAACACTGAACGTGCTGCTTGAGACTGGCAAAGGCCTCAGCGGCCGGGTCATGGTGTTTGATGGAATTGCTATGGAATGGCAGACGATCGACCTGCCACGAAACCCTGATTGCCCTGCCTGCACACAGCGTCCAACGTACTGAGAGCCGTCCGTTATCCGCCGATGTGGGACATTTCAACCTTCGGCCGTGCGACTGAGTCAGCCAGAAACTGACTGCGTAACTCTGAATAGCGATCCGTCCGCGGCTGCCAGATCTCGCTTAAGCGGCGTAGCAGTTGAGCGTCGCTGGCTCCGGCGCGCAACGGTTCTCTAATATCATGCCCCTCAGTGCCAAACAGGCATGTGTAGATCTTTCCGACTGCCGACAACCGGGCCCGTGAGCACTCGCCACAAAATGATTCTGTCACCGAAGTGATAAATCCAATCTCACCTTCACTGTCACGGTAACGCCAGCGCTTAGCTACCTCGCCGCGGTAATTCGGCGACACAGGTTCCAGTGCGTAATGGGCATCAATCTGGCGGACCAGTTCACGCGCAGGTATGACATCTTTCATATTCCAGCCGTTAGTTTCACCCACATCCATGAACTCAATGAAGCGAACGATACAGTCCGTACCTCGAAAATGTTCGGCCAGCGGCAATACGGCGTGCTCATTGAATCCCCGGCGCACGACCGCGTTAATCTTAATGCCCGTGAAACCGGCAGCGCGGGCATTCTCGATACCGTCAAGCACGCGAGATACCGGGTAGTCCACGTCGTTGATGCGCTTGAAAGTTTCATCATCAAGCGCATCCAGGCTAACCGTCAGGCGCTTGAGCCCCATACGCTTAAGATCCTGCGCCCTGCCTAGAGTTAACATCGAGCCATTGGTGGTCATACTGATGTCTTCTACGCCGTCAATCGCATCCAACATCTCAATCAGATGCTCAAGATTGCGCCGGATCATCGGCTCGCCTCCCGTGATGCGGACTTTTCGCATCCCCGCCATCGCGAACACCTGTGCAATACGGGCAATTTCTTCAAGGGTCAGGAGCTCATTGCGTGGCACGAAGGCATAACCTGGGCCAAAGACTTCACGGGGCATGCAATAGATGCAACGGAAATTGCATCGATCTGTCACTGAAATCCGAAGATCTCGGATCGGACGGCCCAGTGTGTCGCTTATGTTATGAGTAGTGTCAATCTTCACGTTTGGAATCTACCTAACCCCCGCCGCGCTGAAAAGTCAGATCAAACCGGGTTTGGAATTCATCGCGCTCATCTTCAGATAGGCCATGATACTTGAAGATGGCTGGAGTATATGGCAGGCAAAGCAAGCCGATACGCCGCTCACATTCTGGACCCAGGCTGATTTCAATATTACCGCTCGCATAAGATAGTGTAGCGCCGTCATCGCGGGTTTCGCGAACCCAACCCTGCGGGAGTTGCGCAAGGGAGCGAAAGAAGACCGCATAACTCAATCCCATTTCACGATGCATTTCCATAATAAGGTCAAACGGCGGGCAACGACGATCAGATAACTAACATCAGCCGCCGGCAACGGGTGGCCATATCGCCAGCGTATCGCCCGCCCTGATCTCGCTCAGATCGCGCTGTTCTGGTGATATATAAATACCATTAACCATGACCAGGTGCGCTTCTTCTCGGGGTACGTTAAAACGGTCGATCACTTGATGGACCGTCTCGCCCAACTGAACATCTATCTCAGTACTATTGCGCGTGGCATCTGAAGGCAAGTACGCGCTCAGCCCAGCAAAAAGCTTAAAGGTAATCTTCATATTGTGATGATTCGCGCTCACACCCAAACCTATCACCTTTTCTGCAATGCCACCTGGTTTACGCCAACGTAGGCGTCAGCCAACGAAATAGGGCTGTCTTTCAGACGTTCTTTCCACGGACCTAATGGTATCTGGGTTTCTATCAGGCCCCGTAGAACACCCAGATGACTATGATAACCAACCGAGTTTGCGCCGACCAATACGTCATCTTTGAACTGTAAATTGATGTATTGGTAATTATCGGGGTTATACATCTCTGCAGAATCCCCTCCTTCAACCCCTTCCCATGCGCCAAAAGAGCACGTAACCAGGCCGAGGGTATCAAGCACATTCATGTTCAAGCTGCCCTTGTAGGGTGAATTGTTTTCGCCCGCCATATTGGCAGCCGCCACCCGGCCGTGCTCCGTCGCGGTCGGCTGCACAGCGTGCACCGCTTTTTGGCCTGTCGAAAAATCAAGCCCCTGAGCGCAATCACCTGCCGCGTATACATCCGGTGCACTGGTCTGCATGTGCTCATCTATCACAATGCCTTCATCTACTGTGATACCAGACTCGGCGAGATATGCCACCCGCGGTTTTACCCCAGTAGAGACGATGACGACGTCCGCCGGGCAGGTTTCTTCGTTATCGAGAATCACCTGAAGCTCTTGGGTCGAAGATTCGATGGCTTTAACCCGGGCGCTGGTGTGGACCGTAACGCCCTTGGACTCACACCAGGATCGAAGCAGCGAACCTGCCTTGTCACCCAGCATGCGTGGCACCATGCGCGGGCCCATTTCAACCACTGTCAAATTGACTTCCCGCAGCACCCAGGACTCTAGAATGATACAGCCGATAAACCCGGCGCCGACCTGTACTGCTCGAGCCCCAGGCTTGGCCAGTTCTATAATCTTCTTTGCATCTTCCAGGTGCCAGCACTGCTGCACCCGAGGATCGTCCATACCGGGCACTGGTGGGATGATCGGCTCAGCACCGGTTGCCAGCAATAGCTTGTCGTAGTTAAATTGCTGCCCATCTGCCAAGGTTATCTGGTGTGCGAGCGCATCTACACAAACCACTTCACCGCGAACAAGATTGATGCGTTTGTCTTTGTAGTGGTCTGAGGAGCGACGCAGATAAGTCCCTTCTTCGCCAACCTTACCCGTTAGAAAATAGGGAATAGCCATACGCGAGTACGGTGGTTGCGACTGTGCGCCGATCAGCGTGATCTCGCCATCGCTATCCAGCTCGCGCAGGCGTTCAGCAGCTGCAATAGCAGCGGGCCCTGCCCCAGCAATCACGTAATGCATTGACGTCTACCCCTTGCCATTGAAAACGAACCCCCGGTGGCACTAAAGCGCCACCGGGGGCTTTACATCGTCCCTGAAGCGAATCAGAGGCCGAGGCGTCCCAGAGTCTCTGCTGTCGGTACACCCGAAGCATCCCAGCCGCGCAGCTCGTAATACTCAGGCAACATCTCGTGCAGGCGATTAACACTACCCTTAGCTGGACCACTCTTGGCGGCGTCTTTGAGCAAGCGCTCGGGCAAAGTGTCATCCGCCCCAGTAAACCCTGCCGCGATGTTGTACTGACGCTCCATGTTCCAGATACGCTCGCCGACCTCAACAAATCGCTCGACACTCCAGTCTCCATCGCAAGAGGCATCGACCATCGGTGCAATATCGTCACCGGATAGAGCGAACGTCGTAAAGATACAAGTACCACTCGAATCCACACCAGCTGTGAGGTCCTGAAACGCCTTAACGAGGCCAGCTTTTCCTTCAGTAACCAGCGGGTCGGTCTTCTCAGGCAAGCCTAGTACTTCAGAAGAAACCGTGTAGCCTCGAAGATGGCAGCCACCACGATTGGAGGATGCGTAGGCAAGACCCATACCTTGAATCGCGCGAGGATCGTAGGCTGGGAATTCCTGACCTTTAATCGTCATCGAGAATTCGGGATGACCATACTTCTCACAGAGGCGGAGTGAGCCCTGGCCAAGTTCCTTACCAAAGCCCTCACCACGGGCTGTGGCCTCGACCATAGCCACGAAAGCTTTAGTGTCGCCGAACTCCAACGCTACACCACCAGTATCCTCCTGTGTGATGGCCCCAGTACTGTATAACTCCATAGCAGCCGCAATCGTGGATCCCAAAGAAATGGGGTCTAAGCCTTGCTCGTTACAAATAAAGTTAGCATATGTCAGGGCTTCAAGATCGTTGACGCCATTGGCCGCACCCATCGCCCAAGCCGCCTCATATTCCAGGCCACCACTAACAATCTGGTATTGGGGTTTATCTTTGACTGTGAAATGCGTCGGGTCGATCTTGGAGCGCCGTGCGCAGGAGATCGGGCAACCGAAGCAGGCGTGGTTCGAGACCAGATTAGCCTCGCCATCGCTCTCACGTACCTCAGCCATTGCCTCGGCACCGATATCGCTAGCGCCATCGAACTGCACATCACGGCTGTTGTGGGTGGGCAGGGCACCGACCTCGTTGACCACATTCATCAGCACCTGGGTTCCATGGGTAGGAAGTCCCGTACCTGTTACTGCATGCTCCGCCAAAATCTCCTTAGCAACATTAGAAGTCTTCATTAAAGCCATCGGATCATTGACCGTGACACCAACGGTGCCACGCACCACAACAGCCTTGAGATTTTTCGAGCCCATGACCGCGCCCACACCAGAGCGGCCTGCGGCTCGGTCAAGATCATTGACAATGGCCGCATATAGCACACCGTTCTCGCCAGCAAGGCCGATAGACGCAACACGCACGTCGGGGTCACCCCGGCGTTCGCGTAGGGAGGCCTCGGTCTCCCACACGGACTTGCCCCAAAGGTCCGAGGCATCCTTGAGTTCAGCCTGATCATTGGTGATATCCAGGTACACTGGAGAGGCAGACTTGCCTTCAAAGATCACCATGTCCCAGCCCGCATTTTTCAGTTCGGCACCAAAGAATCCACCCGAGTTAGAGCAGGCAATAGCCCCAGTCAGGGGACCCTTGCATACCACAGACCAGCGGCCAGAAGTCGGTGCAATAGTTCCGGTCAGAGGTCCTGTTGCGAAAATCATCTTATTATCGGGAGAGAAAGGATCAACCTTCGGATCGGTTTCTTCAACCAGATACTTGGTCGCGAGACCTCTTTGACCCATATAGTCGTGCGCCCATTCCATGTTCGTGGCCTCGCTAGTGCACGTGCCTGCAGCGAGGTCCACTCTCAGTATTTTGCCTGTCCAACTCATTTTGACATCCTCCTTTGCTTATTGGTGGTAACTGCTGTATCGGTTAGTTGTCGATAATGCCTTTTACTCGTTGATGCACTTTGATGCATGTTTCGAAACCTCGTCAGCAGCGGTCCTATCGATGAATGCTTCAATCGACTCATTTTAACAACGCGCTGGTGCCAAACCTGGTCCAAAGTGAAAATCCAAACGAATGGAGCGGTCAGCGCAAACTTGCTTAAGGTTTAATAAATATCTGTACATAATAGTACTAACTTACTAATACTAACTTAACTGATTCAGGTCTAAAAGACTTGCTCTTTTGCCCTAACCTATTGCGAGCGTTATTCAGCCAGGCGCTCATGGTTATCGGCCGGTCACATTTTCGCACTGTCAAGGCCCGCAGCTGTCGCGGCATACTGAAGCATCCGCTGGTACCCGGTACTATCTTCTGCCACAAAAGCCAGTGCGGTCGTCGGGCAAGCCTCGACGCACATAGGCTCACCGCCACACAGATCGCACTTAGCTACGACCCCGGTATCCGGGTCGTAGTTAATAGCGCCGAACGGACAGGCAATCGTACAAACCTTACAGCCCACACAGACCTCAGCTGACACCTCTTTAGCGCCGGTGGCCGGGTTTAGGGTGATCGCCTCTACTGGACAAACCACCATGCACCACGCTTCTTCACACTGGGTACAGGTCGAGGGAACATTTACCGCGCCACCATCGAAGATGGTGATATCGATAACCGACTTGGCAGGATTAAAGGCGCCCACCTTGCCGTAGGAGCACATCATTTCGCACTGATGACAACCCGTGCAAGCATCTACTTCCATGACCAACGCTTTATGCATACCGAATTCCCTTACAATTCCCGTTCTGATTAACCGATGCTGTGCGGCGCGTACTTCGCTCCAGGAACCGCACGGGCCTGAATTTCAAAAACTTGTAGCCTAAGACACCGAATTTATTGGATAACACGGACTACCGCAAATCAATTTTTGCCGATCTAGCCTTCTCAATTGCCAATAGTCACGATGGTTAGGTTTCAATTTCGGAGCATATCGCGCCATCATTGGTGAAAATACCCCAAGCAGTGGCAGGCCAGCCTGGCTCAGGATCGCATCATCACCGATTGTTAATATACGCCCTGCTGAGCTTCAAGCCTCTGATGCTTACTGGCCAACGACAGCGCGCACCTGAGACACCAACTTACCTGGCTTATGAAAAATAAACGTCTGTTCACTGTCGCCAAGATTTCGCTGGTGATTCTTTTGTTTAGTGTTATTTTTTATAACATCAACTGGGTAGACAGTTACACCCGCCTGGGGAACGATGAAGCAATACTGGATAGCGCTCGCGGGCAGATTCTTGGGCCCTGGGATAACGAGGTGGTGCGTTTTCAGGCACAGGGGTCAACCGCCGCAATAGATTTGCAAAAAGGTCGTCAGATTGACGGCACCACCATTACTGTTTCAGCGGGTTTTCTTACCTACCTGCGGAATCTGGACCTTGCGCTTTTCGCCGCTGGCGCGGCACAGTTCTTCGTCTTTGTGGTCATCATTAACTCACGCTGGTGGTTCCTGATGCGAGCGAATGGCCTCGGTGTACGCTTCCTGGAAGCCCAACAATTCGGCTGGATTGGGCTTTTTTTCAGCAACGTCCTGCCCGGAGCAACCGGCGGTGACGTGATCAAGGCCGTCTATATTGTGCGGCGCTGCTCGGGGGATAAGGTCCGGGCAGTAGTGTCGATTGTGGTTGACCGAATCCTTGGCGTACTGTCACTACTTTTTGTGGGCAGTCTCGCGAGCCTGCTCGCAATGGACCGCTTTCCGGTCTTTGCCAGCACAATGTGGCTGACCGGCCTTGGCACCTTGTGCTTTTGTTTGCTATTGATCAGCCCTGGTTTGCGGGCGCTACTGCGCTTTGATGCGCTGGTGTCCCGGCTACCACAACGGGTTGGTGGCATTGTCACCGAACTCGACCAAGCAGTGCTGCACTACCGCGGTCACCTTGTTGGTATTGGTGGATGGATCCTGGCCAGCCCCGCTATCTACACCCTGTTTGTTGGCAGTTACTACTGTATGAGCCAGGCCTTGGGAGTCGGAATTGCGCTGACAGATCTT
>JABINT010000079.1 GCA_018698075.1 Acidiferrobacteraceae bacterium | reverse complement strand
TTATTGCGCTGCCCGTTGCTTAGGTTCATGAAGCGGCGTTAACGGGGTTCCCTGTGAGCCCAGACAGTTTAGATTTCAAGGCCAAGACTATTCAACCAAGATAATATTTCTAACTGACAACCATTTTCGGTCCAATTAATGTGAATTTGTAAAATTTGGTAGCCGAATCATTGCTTTGAGTATTTCTAGTCATTAGGCTGGCCCCTACAAACCTGAAATGCTCGAAGAAGGGCGACTACCCCAAAGGTCGGAAATTAAAATGGTTTGTTTAAGCGTGGAATATTTAGAGAATCGAAGGAGTTAAGTTAAATGGCGAAGCGAGTAGCGGTAATCGGAGCTGGGCCTAGCGGCCTGGCGCAATTGCGAGCCTTCCAGTCGGCAGCCGAGAAAGGGGCCGAGGTTCCCGAAGTGGTCTGTTTCGAGCGACAGGCCGACTGGGGCGGAATCTGGAACTATACCTGGCGCACAGGTACGGACGAGCACGGTGAACCGGTGCACTGCAGCATGTATCGTTATTTGTGGTCCAACGGCCCTAAAGAGTGCCTGGAGTTTGCCGATTACACTTTCGAGGAGCATTTCGGTCGGCCGATCGCCTCCTACCCGCCACGCGCGGTGCTGTGGGACTATATCAAGGGCCGTGTTGAGAAAGCCGGTGTCCGAAGTCAAATTCGTTTTTCCAGTCCAGTCCGTTGGGTCCAGCACAACGAAGATAAGGATAATTTCTCGGTTACTGTTCAGAACCTGGTCGAGGGTCATAGCTATACCGAAGAATTCGATTATGTGATTGTGGCTAGCGGGCATTTCTCAACGCCGAATGTGCCGGACTTTGAGGGTCTTGCAACGTTTAATGGACGAGTGATGCATGCTCACGATTTTCGTGATGCACTGGAATTTAAGGATAAAGACCTCCTCATTATCGGTACGAGTTATTCTGCGGAGGATATTGGCTCACAGTGTTACAAATACGGTGCCCGTTCTATCACCTGCTCGCATCGCACTGCACCGATGGGTTTTCATTGGCCTGATAACTGGGAAGAGGTGCCGTTACTGACCCGGGTTGAAAAAAATACCTGTCACTTTAAGGACGGCAGTAGCAGGGAAATTGACGCCATTATTATGTGCACGGGTTATCTGCATCACTTTCCATTCCTGCCGGACGATCTGCGCTTACAGACCGGCAACCGTCTTTGGCCGCTTGATTTGTATAAAGGTATTTTCTGGGAGGCAAACCCCAAACTGATGTACCTGGGGATGCAGGATCAGTTCTACACTTTTAATATGTTTGACGCCCAGGCGTGGTACGCCCGGGACGCGGTTCTTGGACGCATCAACTTGCCTGGTCTAGAAGAGATGGCTCGGCACAGTCAGGTCTGGCGCGCCCGCGAAGAGAAGCTCGAGGACGATGAGCAGATGATCTGGTTCCAGGGTGATTATGTTCAGGATTTGATTAATGAAACCGACTACCCCAGTTTTGATGTCGAAGGCGTGAACAAAACCTTTATGGAGTGGGAGCATCACAAGCATGAAGACATCATGACGTTCCGTAACAATGCTTATCGCTCGCTAATGACAGGCAATATGCAGCCAGCTCATCACACCCCCTGGCTCGAGGCAATGGACGACTCCATGGAGTCCTATCTCGCTTCGTCTTAACCTTCAGCGCCTGGTGAGAATCTGAACCCGGCCTCAGCCGGGTTTATTTTGAACCCATAAGGGTAAATATTTCCTACAAAGAAACAATGTTTCCACCTGTTGAATCTGTGACAGGAACGGGGTAGGCTCGCGGCTTGGCCTCACCGTAGAAATTTTGGGAGGATTGATAGCTTATGTGCGGCATTGCAGGAATCATGTATCGAGGCGTCGACCAGGTGTTCGACACCGGCGATGCGCTCATACGTATGCTTGATGGCTGCCAGCATCGCGGGCCTGATTCGACCGGTTTTGCCTTGTATGCGCCCGAACTCTCGGGCCGACTGAAGTTGCGCTTTTTGCTGGACAGGTCCAGCGAAGGAGGCAATCAACAAGGTGCTATTGATGCTATCCGGCGCCGCCTCGAGGGGCTTGGCGCCATTATCGAAGAAGAAGCGCAAGTTGGCGAGAACTATCGCGTGACGGTCGGTTTTAGTGGTGACGTGCAAAAACTTTCCTATGAGATGGAGCACGCAGCGAAGGTTATCTCGATCGGCACCAGTCTGGAGATTGTCAAAGACGTCGGCAGTGCCCACGAAGTAGACGAACGTTATGGCGTGCACTGGTTTCGCGGCACGCATGGTTTGGGACATGTTCGCCTGGCCACGGAAAGCGAGGTAAAGCCCGAGGCTGCACACCCCTTCTGGGCGACCGGTTTTGCTGATGTGGCGATTGTGCACAACGGACAGATCACGAATTACTGGAAAATGCGTCGACGTTTGGAACAGCGGGACTTCGAATTCACCACCGATAACGACAGCGAACTGATTGCGGTTTATCTTGGCGACAAACTGGCGCAGGGCATTGCTCTCAAAGAGGCGCTGGCAAGCTCTATTGATGACCTGGACGGTACCTTTTCCTTTTTGGTCTCTACGCAGGACGAGATTGGTTATGCTAAGGATCGGCTCGCGGCCAAACCCATGATCATGTACCAGGACGAGAACCTGGTCGCAATTGCCTCAGAAGAAGTTTCCTTGAACCGCCTGTTCCCGGGGCAGGCCTTGAATACCCGGGAGCCTGCTCCCGGCACTTACGCAACATGGTCTCGCTCGATTTAGCCGAGTTAAGTGTCCGCGAGGCCAACACACGGTTGCGTGCGTTGGGGGAGGCGGGGGAAGACGTCGAGATCCTCAACCCGGATGCACGCCATCATATCGGTGTTGGCTTGACTGCGCCGGTTCGGGTCAAT
>JABINT010000169.1 GCA_018698075.1 Acidiferrobacteraceae bacterium | reverse complement strand
CCGCTGATGAAAAGTCAGATTTATGATTCGCGATCGCGTGTGAACTAGAAGGAAGACCATTAACCCAAGCTTGGTTTAAGCCGATTTTGGGTCTTGGTTGAGAACGCAACGATTGGTCTGGTTTTCGGGATTGGTCGTCGGTCCGACGGGGCCGACCCCGAGCGGCATATGATCGTCCCTGTCGATATTACCTGCAGCGGCGTTTATTAGGGAGAAAAACGACCGGACCTGGATGTCCAATCCTTGTTAGTGCTTGTCTGGATTATCGCAAAGTTATCGAACAACCCCTCTCGTACTATGAGTTGGCTGAGTTCATCATCGTGGAAACCTAATCAGCATCATCCACCCAGCAGTTTTTACCAGCGTAATGATGACCCAAGCTATTGAGTCGGTGTAGTGCAGGGGGCAGGGGGCAGGGGGCCCGGACGTTGTGGCCGAATACAAGGGTAGGGCCGGATATGAATCTTTGACCCCTAAGCGGTGGCCAGTATTGGAAACAAAGGTGTCGGGCACTAGCGCTCTGCTTGTCGCCTTGTGGCTGGTTCAATTGTTTTCCGGACTGGGAACTGCAAAAGCTGATCCCGGGTTGGCGTTATGGACTAGTGCCATCCAAGCGCGGGATGTCGGCGTGCTTTCCCAGTTATTGGGTTCGGGTTTCTCACAGGTTAACGTCGCGTCTGCTAAAGGCAAGACCGCTCTAATGGTTAGCGCTCAGGCAGCAGAACAAACCCTCAGTCAGGCTTTGGTTGATAGTGGGGCTGATGTAAATGCCTGTAATGAAAATGGCGGAACGCCGCTTATGCATGCGGCTGTTTCTGGAGATTTAGCCATTGTTTTACTGTTTCTTGAATCGGGTGCCGAGGTTGACGCCCAGGCCGGTAATGGCTGGACGTCACTCGCGCTGGCGGCGGCCAAGGGTCACGTGCAGATTGTGCATCACCTGTTGAAGTCAGGCGCCGACGTAAATCTTACCGATGTTTTTGGATGGACAGCATTGATGCATGCGGCAGAGCAAAAGCGACTAACAGTGGTACAGCTGCTGGCAGCCCAACCGGGAATTCAAATTGATGCCCGTAGCGTGAACGGTACGACCGCGCTTCACCGCGCTGCAGCGCAGGGATTCGCGGCAATAGCCCAGATGCTTATCCAGTGGGGCGCTGATTCAAAAATATCCGATAACAAAGGACGCACTGCACTCGATTACGCCCACGAAGCGGGGCACCCTCAGTTACTAGAGGGCCTTGGTGGCTAATGGGTATTCAACAAAGAATCTGACGAGCACAAAAAGACTCCAGCTCGATAACTCGAGCTGAGCCGCGGGCTGCCTCGGTAATGTTCTGGGTCTTAAATTCAAGCTCGAGGCGGTGCTCAAAGGTTTTGAAATAAGAGTCGAACATAGACTGACCGGCTACGCCGACCGCGAAAAGGGCGTCTGTGCGGGGATCGTGCTCCAGTAGGATTGCAGCCAGGGGCTGTGGGGCCGGCCCTCCCAGGACGCGAGCCCCATCGGCAGGGTCATAAACGCTGCCCTCCGAGCAACAGTAGATAACATTAGATCGACGGTGAAACCGATTGTCATTTCCTGCGAATTGGACTTCTTCGGGCCGATAATTGATAAAACTGACCTGGACGGAAGGGTGACTCATTTTGTGCGCACAGATGGCAGAAAAAGAAACGATCTGTTGTCCGGGACCTACTCCGCCTGGCCAACTGTAGGAACTGCCGTCGCGCGTGCTTAGATTTACCTCCCGCTGGACCGGTTTGTTAAGCCGAATCAAAAAGCAGGGAGTTGAGATGAACGGATAGAAAAAAAGATAGTTCTTGTCCGGCTGCAAGGCGCTGGCCCGTAATGGATTGTTTTCATCATCATGTAACTGGACTTTTTCATAGAACTCGCCGTGATTTACCGCCCCAACCAGTGAATCAGGATAGGCTGCGACCGCGGCGGCTGTCGAGGCACACAATTTGACGAACCGGCGGCGGCCAACGGATTTTTTGGATGTCATAACTCTCCCTGTCAGGGCGGCGGCGGGGAGCCTTTGGATCTCGACCTAAGGGCTGCCCCGGTGTGTGCGAAAGTGAGCGTGAGATGCCATGATAAAATACTTTTTGAACCGGCGCACCTGTGGGTACTCCTTTGTCGGTACAACCCGGGTATTGCGGCTTAACTGACCTCGTTTACCTGGACTTCTCGGAGAGGTGGCAGAGTCCGGTCGAATGTACCGCACTCGAAATGCGGCGTACCGCAAGGTACCGTGGGTTCGAATCCCACCCTCTCCGCCATTTAACTGAACCAATCCGGACAACCTCTGGATGCCCGCCAATGAGCCTGTATGACCAAGAACAACTGCCTTTTTTGTGACTCAAATAATGCTGAGCTGATCGAAGAAAACGATCTTTGCTACAGCCGCAGAGACGGATACCCGGTGACACCCAGGCACACGCTGATTATTCCAAAAAGGCATGTAGCGTCTTACTTTGATCTGTACGATCGCGAAGTCAGGGCGATGCACCAAATGTTGATCGAGATGAAAAATAAAATACAGGGATACGATGAGACCGTTAGCGGGTTTAATATTGGTGTGAACGCTGGCGAGGATGCGGGCCAGTCAATATTTCATGTGCACATGCATTTAATTCCGCGAAGAAAAGGGGATATCGATAACCCGCAAGGAGGCGTTCGTGGCGTAATCCCCAATAGACGGACCTATACCAAGAAGGTCAAAGGATCACAGTGATCCGAGGATCTCAAACTCTTGGTGAATAGCAAAAAGCCGTGAATGCGAAGCCACCCGAGTCGCAGAATCTGCAGTAAAGAATAATAGGCATGTCACGCGGCCGTTGGGGCCAAGCGTCACCGGCGCCGCAGAAGGCGCTTTCCAATGGACATGGCGTGAGCGGGCGCTTGGCCAGGAAAGTGATTCTGATTCAACCTCCGGCGTTGCTCGGTTGAGACTCACCCAGCACCCGCAGGTTGTCCTCCGCCGCGCGATTCCCCTGAAGGGCAGCCTCATTAAACCAGTGCACCGCGACTGCCCGGTTTGGTGGGACACCCTCGTAGCCTGTCATGTATAGAACTCCGAGGTTTGTCTGAGCTGGGGCATACCCTTGCTCGGCGGCCTTTTGGTACCAGAACGCAGCCAAGCGATAGTCAGCATCGATTACCAGGCCGTCGAAGTAAAAATCTGCAAGATCAGACTGTGCCCAGGAGCTACCCTGGCTGGCGGCCAATTGCACCGGAGCCAGGGCCGCACTGAACATACCTATAGCCCGGGGTTTATCACGGTCTGTTCCGCGGGCTTCGAGTAGCATCCGCGCGACCCGGACCTGAGCCCTGGGATAATTGCGCTCGGCCAGGGGTTGAAGGAACTGGTATGCCTCACGGTAGTTTCCGCCATAGTAGGACTTGATGCCACCGGCGAGATTCAACTGATCCTGCTCTTTGGCCATTTCTCGAGCTTTAGAGATCCGGGCGTCTGCCTCCGCCTGCAGACGTTGCTGCTCAGTAGCAAGATATTCTCGACGTTGCAGGTGCTCAATCAGTGTGTCAACGCCGGCATCCGTGGGGTCGATTGCTTTGGCAATCTGCAGGCTTCGCGCTGCATTGTCTAATTTGTTTTGTGACAGGGCATCACGGGCTTGTCGCAGGTAGAAGGCCGTGATGTTGCCGATGCCGTTGCGGGCCCGTTGGTTGGTGGGGTCAAGATCCAAGGCAGCGCGGTACAGGGTCAGGGCGTTCTCCCCGGGCGGATCGATCAGTCGGTCAGTGTCAAAGGCGGTCAGTGCCCGGGCCAGTAGCGCCTCTATTTGCTGACTTCGCTCACGCTCAGCGCGGTGTTGTTGCTCCATCTGCGCTTGGGCCAGTGTTTTTTCGCGCGCCAACGCCTCTTGCCAGTGCGTTTGTGCGCGATCAATCTGTGTGGCAGTTTGGGTAAAGTGCTTATGTCCCGCTATAACACTTGCTGCCAGGGATAACTGTTCACGCGCGTTAGTGAACTCCTTGGCATCTACCAGATTGTCAATGCGGGCGAGTATACGGGCGATTATCTCCTTAACGCCGCGGGTAGCGGTTTTGTTTTGTGGATCTATGCGCAGTATGGCGGTGAACTCGCTGTAGGCGCTGGCACTGGGTGGGTCGATCAGGCGCCCTTGTGCCAGATGTTCTTGAGCTCGAGCAAAGTGGGGCTCACTAAGAAGCTTAAGTTGCTCAGCATCTCTATACGCGTTAACCCGGTTTAGATCATCTTGCTTTAAGAAGTCCTGCGCCGCGGCGGGTAGTGAGGTGTTGTCCACTTGCTGCTGGATATTGGGCGATTCACGACTGGGCTTTGTGGGTGGCTCATGGGTAGTAGCACCGATAATTTCGATCGTAGTGCGCGTGGTTGTTTCCAAGGGAGTCGGCCTTGGCGTTGTCAGCAGGTAAATAACCAGAAGTGCAGACAGCGCGATCAGCGCGCCCAGGGCTAACCGCATTGTCAGATGTCGGTACAGTCCTTGCAGTGAGGACCCTAGAACTCTCCCAACAGAGCCTAAGAATGAGGCGGTACTTCTTGAGGATTGATGAGGCGTAGTGCGGTGCTTGCCCGGTTTCGTGGGGCGCAATGTGAAATCGTTGTAGGGCTTGTCTGTCAGCACTTTACCCGCGCTCTCCAGGTCATTTGCGATCTCCAACCCAGGGCTCGATGATCTCGTTACTTCAAGCGATTTGAGCGTGTCTTCAAAAGCCTCACGGGATTCGCTGAAAACAGGCTCTTGCCTCGCAGAACTCTTTCCCTGAGCAGCCTGGGTAGGCGAGGTTGGTTTTGCCTCAGTCGGGGCGGCCTTTACCCGGGGCGCCGCGTTTGACCGCGACCTTGTTTCATTCTTTTCGGGGTTTTTATCCTTTGCCGCCCTACCCAGCGCTGATAGCGCAATGGCGCTTGCGCCACGCAGCATTTTTGACCCCGCTTGCGATACGGTTGGAGAATGCGAACTGAGTCCAGCTTGGGGCGGGTCAATTGGCTCGACAGATGGTCGAGAATCGTTAGTGGCGGAGTTCTGAACGGGCTCTGATTCACTATCCGCTGCTGGGTGAATTGATGCGGTCGGGTCGAGAGCGCTGACGATTGCCTCGGCGTCTTGTGGTCTGGCCGTGGGCTCTAATGCCAGCAACTGATCGATGAGCGTTAGAATAGATCGGGAAAAATAGTCTTTTCCAGCCTCAATCGCTGGTACCAGGGGGTCATCTTGACCTCGGTCTGTGACGCTCAGTCGGGTTAGCGCGTCGGTCGGCCCGACACGGCAGGCTCCCTGATAGAGGATAGCCCCAAGAGCGTAATAATCAGTCCAGCGACCCAGCTGGCCGCGAAAACTGGCGAGTTCGGGAGCCCGGTAATCGTGCCCATTGGATTTATCTTCTGCTGGGTAGTGCAGCTTGTCGGTATTAAAACCACAGATAAGGAGTTTGTCTTCATCCGCTAGCAGAATCCGTTGCGGGCTGAGTTCAAGGTGCAGGGCACCGGCGTCATGAGCCGCGTCGAGATAGGTTACTGCCGAATAAAGAATAGTCTTTAGCGTTTCCTCCGGGAGTCGTTCGCCGGTGTTCAGCAGGTCAGCCAGCGACGCGCGGATGCGTAGATCGATGGCATACCACGCTGTGCCATCCCTTTCTTCGTAGCGGGAGATTCGACCGGGATGATCTATCTGGCTGAGTACCCGGGCCAATAATAGGAATTCGCTGAGTCCTTGTTCAAAGTCGGGATTAAAGTCAGCATCGCAAAGGAGAAGGGAAACACCGTCTTGATCGCGCACAGCGAATTGCAGCGGAAAATACTCCTGGATAACAACGCCACCGTTGTTCGCTGTGTAGGTAAACCCGCTGTCAGCCTGCACAAGCATCCGGGAGATGATGTTGTTGCCAAGCTGTGCCCCTGTTTGGAGTGGGGTTGCCCGCAGTTCGTCCGGATTGCGGTTGTCGGCGCTGGTTGATGCTCCGGCGTTTGGTTCCGTGTGTGAATCAGCGGTCATGTTTTTGCATCTGCGCTGTTATGTCTCTGGATAAAGTAGCGGGGCCGCGACTTTTGAACCAAAGGGTCGCAAAGCAGTCGCTATTTCTAATCTTGAGGTAACTCTTGAGGTAACTAATGTGTGCACCGCTTGCAACTGTTTTTCCAAGCGAGTCGAAGATCCTGTTCAGGTGTTTGTTCTGATCGGATTTCAGGTTGAGATTCCAAGATCAGGGTAAATTTTGCCTGGCTGGCTGAATGCGTCGCTTAGGCCCATATAATACCCGGATTCCGAAGCTATTTATAGATGAATGATCCACTCGAATGGAAGATTTTGACTGGCGGGCCCGCATGTTGGGAGAAAAGATAAAGTGGTGGCCCTGGTTTCTATTTCAGATGAACGCAAGCGGCCTAAGTTAATGACAGTAACCCACAAGCTCCGAGCAAGCCGTCGTATGCAGCAGGTACAAGCGCCTATTATTCCAACGATCGAGGATTTGATCCGGGCTAATCCGGGTACGATTTCCCTAGGTCAGGGGGTGGTGCACTATGGGCCGCCACAGACCGTGCATGAGGCGATCAGCAGATTCTGGGACGACCCACTGAGCCACCTATATGGTCCAGTTGAGGGGATTGACCCGTTGAGAGAGGCTCTTGTTGAGAAGCTCGCTCTCGAGAATGGAATCGCCGCACAGGGGCGAGCGGTGGTGGTCACAGCCGGAAGTAATATGGGATTCCTTAACGTGCTTTTGGCGATCAGTGATCCGGGCGATGAATTTATTCTGCCAGGGCCTTTTTATTTCAATCAGGAAATGGCCGTGAGGATTGCAGGCTGTGTTCCGGTCGCAGTGCCTACAGATGTCGATGGCCAGTTAGATCTCAAGGCGCTTGAAAGCGCTATTACCCCACGAACACGGGCCATGGTCACTGTATCACCGAATAACCCAACCGGCGTCGTATACCCGCAAGCGGATCTTCGGGCGGTGAACCGGCTATGCCTTGAGCAGGGCATTTACCATATCAGCGATGAGGCCTACGAGTACTTCCTTTACGATGGTGTGCAGCATTTCTCACCAGGCGCAATCACCGACAGCGCCCAGCACACGATCTGCCTTTACTCGCTGAGCAAGGCCTACGGCTTTGCCAGCTGGCGCATCGGCTACGCGTCAGTGCCTGAATCGCTGATGGGAGCCTTGCGCAAGATTCAGGACACCAATGTTATTTGTGCTACGGTGATAGCTCAATATGCGGCTATCGGTGCACTGCAGTCCGGTCGTGACTACTGCACGCCTTATGTGGCTGAGCTCGCAGCCGTGCGCGCCCAGGCGCTGGATGCGGTCGAATCGATAACAGACAAAGTTCGCCTGCTGCCTGGTGAGGGAGCGTTTTACCTCTTTGTTGAGGTCCCCGGTTATGATGATGGCGACCTTCGCCTTGCGACCCGATTGATCAAAGAGCACGGAGTCGCGGTGATCCCCGGCAGCGCTTTTGGGGTGACTGATCGTTGCACGCTGCGTGTCTCTTTTGGCGCTTTGCAAAGTGCCAGCGCTATCGACGGTATTGGACGATTGATGTCAGGACTGAACGCGCTGGCTTGACGTCGCTGACGCGGGTTTGCGCGTAGCGTGCAAGTCAGATACCCTTTGCCGCCTTGCGGAGAGGTGGCCGAGCGGTTGAAGGCGCACGCCTGGAAAGTGTGTATACGTTAATAGCGTATCGAGGGTTCGAATCCCTCCCTCTCCGCCAAACAACCCACCCTATTTGGCTGCTCACTCGATAACAGGCGACTCTTGCATGCCGATGGCCTGGCGGTTATCTTCAATTGCGTTGACGGGCCAAATTCAATAATGGGCTACCTGGTATATCGACCAATGTGACCTTTTCTATCAGGGCAATCAAGGCGAATCACCTCTTTAGAGCACTGTTTAATGGGGCCTTTAATGCGCCCGGTAATATTTACCTACCCAGATTTTACAGATATATCACTTTGGTCCCACAGCATCCACTCCAATACTCCATGTGAGGGTAACGTGGTGCCACATCTTTGACTACCTGCACTATTGGCTCTGATTGTGCTTCAGGCTGCCAAAGTCCGTTTATGGCTATTCAGTCATTACCAAGCCCGTTGTAGGTGTAGGACGTTTCACCACGGCTGAGACCATGTTGCCCCAGGTTGAGCACGACTCGTCCTGAGTCGCTTAACTTGTTGTTACAACCCCCAGATGGCTGTCACCAGGCTCAGAGTTTTTGCTTTAGTGCCCCATGCTGGGCACCGTTACCAATTCTAGGAAAGTGATTTGGTTCCAACAAAGATTAAATCGCAGTTCTGGCCGCTAGCGTGGGCACCTGTGTTGATTATTTGGCCAGCGCCTCGGTCACCAATTTATGAAACTGGTGTACGCCGTGCTCGGCGATGCCTGAGCGGGATGGATCGACCATGAATCGGCCCTGGTTGTAGGACTGCGACTTAAGCCCGCGCTGCACTGATTCGCAAAGCCCCTGGTCTTCCGGTCCAAGGATCTTATTCAGGTAAATACCGCGTTCGGTATCTGTGGTGTCAGTCAAGCCATATCGATGACCTGAAAAAACGGTACTTTCATGATTTTGCGGCATCATGGCCAGCACGAACAGATTGGCCGAGCCAGGCACGAGCCAGATCGATGTTGTTGGCCACAAATACCAATAGGCGGCGATCTGTACGTCGTCACTTTCGCCAAACGTGTAAGCTTTATTTTCGTTACGAGTCTTGCGGGCGATCTGGCGCGCCCATCGATGCTGCACCTTGTGCTCGTAGCTTCCCATTTCCATCAGATCTGCCAAAGCCGGATGGGCGGGCGCGCAGTGGTAACACTCTACGTAGTTGTCCACTACAACTTTCCAGTTAGCCTGCCAGTCGGCCGACTCTGGTGAATCGAAAGCAAAAGTATCGAGTGGCCTCAGCGAGCTCATATGCGGTATCAACTCACCAAGATCTTTTTTGAAACCCGGAGCCAGTTCATCAATTGACTTGGCATCGAGATCCAGGTTGACGAACAGCAGGCCCTGAACAGATTCGACCCGAATCTCGGGAAGGCAGAAGTCATCAGGATCAAAGGTTGGCATGTCGCGACTGAAGCGCGCATGGCGCAAGCTGCCATCGTTGCGATAGGACCAGGCATGATAAGGGCAGACGATACTGCGGACATTTCCAGCGCCTTCCAGCAGGCGATGGGCCCGGTGACGACAAACGTTAAAGAACCCCCGCAATTGGTCATCATCGGATCGGATAATAAAGACACTTTCATCGGCGATATCCAAGGTGAGATAGTCGCCGGTATTGCACACATGGCTTTCATGGCCAATGTAGTGCCATGTCTTTGAAAATATAGCTGTTTTCTCTAGCTCGTAGACTGCTGGATCGGTGTAAAGCTTTGCCGGCATGGTATATCCATCGGCTGGATTTGAGGATACGGGTTTGTTGACATCCGAGAAGACGTGGATGTTGCTCATGGATTCCTTTGCTCCTGGTGGCTAGGCTGGGTTGCTTGTTCCTGGCGACGACTATAACCAATCCGATTGAAGGTGGTGAGTGTTGTGACAGATTCCCAGCAAAAGACTAAGCGATTGCCCGTAATTCTGGCCCGAATTTGTCTCGGCTTGCGTTAGAATCGCCGATCATTTCTTAAGTAAGTCGAGAAACGTATCATGGGAGAAGTGCCGGGGTTGGCAGGCGGTTTGACTGCCTCTGAAAATGACAAGACGGGCAGCAAGTACCGAATTCTGATACTGGGAGCGTCTTATGGATCACTCCTGTCTACCAAGCTGCTGCTCGCGGGGCATGACACCACCTTGATCTGCCGTGAGGCAACAGCGGCTTTATTCAATACTGAAGGTTCGGTGGTGCGCACACCGATCAAAGCGCGCGAGGGTTCGGTCGAGATCCGCTCTGGTGAGCTCGCCGGAACGCTGTGCGCTTCACAGCCGGGCGATGTTGATCCATCAGAATTCGATCTCGTCGTTCTGGCGATGCAGGAGCCGCAATACAGCGCCTCGGGTGTTCGTGAACTGCTCGGGCGGATTGCTGCATCACGGGTTCCGACGATGGCGGTCACGAATATGCCGCTTTTGCCTTACCTCAAGCGTATCCCAGGGCTCGATACTGATAGGCTGCATAGTTGTTTCTCCGAGGCCGCGTTATGGGATGATTTTGACCCGGAGCTTCTAACGCTGTGCAGTCCAGACCCGCAGGCATTTCGCCCCCCTGAAGAGAAACCCAATGTGCTACAGGTACGGCTACCGACGAACTTCAAGGCCGCGCGGTTTGTGTCGCAAGCGCATACCCAGATGTTGCTACAACTTGAGCAAGATATCGAGGCCGCCCGCTTCAATCTTGGTGATGGCGATCTGATTGAAGTTCCGGTCAAGTTGCGCGTTCATGAGTCCATTTTTGTGCCCCTGGCAAAATGGGCAATGCTGATGACGGGTAATTACCGGTGCGTTCAGCAAGATCAGATGCGACCAATCAAGGATGCGGTGCACAATAACATCGAGGCTAGCCGGGCTGTTTATGACTGGGTGGTGAATCTGTGCATTGACCTCGGCGGCCAAGCAGCTGATTTTGTGCCTTTCGAAAAATATGCCAAAGCAGCAACCTCGCTCGCCAGCCCATCTTCAGCAGCCCGCGCATTGGCAGGTGGAGCGCAGGAAATTGAACGGGTCGACAAGCTGGTTGCGTTGATCGCGGCCCAAAAGGGAATGCATCTCGAGGCTATCGATGCAACAGTCGACATGGTGGATGACTGGCTGGCGCGAAACCGGGCGGCCAATCAGAAAGAAGCGTAAAGGTCTTCGACAGGGCGGTCGATCGAAAGTAACCGAAACTGACAACGGCGTAGGGTTTTATCTTT
>JABINT010000020.1 GCA_018698075.1 Acidiferrobacteraceae bacterium | reverse complement strand
TAGAATCCGCTGCCCACAGTAACGCCTTTGGCCGGCCGTGACCGGCTGCGAGGGAGCCATGGAACTCGAAGACGATACCCAGAATTTTGACGCTGCCGCTGAGCGTATGATTGAGTTGGGCAACCAGTTGCTGGACCAGGATTCGGAATCGGACAGCTGGGAAGTGGCCTCGGGCCTGCTGGCCGGAGCCGTGCATTTCTGGCTTTATGCGCATCAGCCTTGTGGCGATCTGGATTGCGAATCGTGCGAAGAGATCGACACCGCTCAAAAGCGCCTTGAACGACTGATTGAACAGGTGCGCCAATCAGCCAGTGAAAGCGATTATTACCATACCCCTCAGGATGCCAACGCTGGTTCGGCCTGAGAGCTAACAGGCTTTGTCTCTCGGGTTGGCGAGTGCCTTTGGCGCTCGACGTAGGCGACGAGTTGAGGAAAAAAATCATCGAAGCCGTTTTGCAGTTGCGGGTAAAGTCGCGACAGGACTTCGCCGGATTTTTCCATCCCCGAATCAAAGCGGGTGCGCTGGGCCATCTGTGACAGCGTCTGGTTAATACCGCTGGTTGATCGATAATGCAAAAGCGTATCGGTTCGACTCAGGTAATCGAAGAACCTTTGCGACCGGGCAGGGCACGCGCTTATGCGCGGCGCGAGAATACACTTGACCCAGTCGGTGTAATCAACCAGGGGTTGCTGATGGTAGCGTTGCCAGTCTTTAGCCAGGAAATGATCCATAAATACGTCGGTCACCACCGAGCAATAACGGCCAAAGTCTTCACGCATCAAAGACGATAGCCCCCGAAAGACCGGGTGCGCATCGGTATAGCGATCTATCTGCCGGTGCAAAAGCACCCCTTGTTGCACTTGGGGGTTTAACTCGTCGAATTGCTCGCCCCGAATCGAGTCCCCGATAAAGTTGCCCAGTATCAGGTCCGGGTTGCTCCCTGACAGATATAGGTGTGCCAGGGTATTCAAGAATGACTCGTCTTTGATAAAGCAAGGGGATTGCTTAGAAAAGCGTGAAGCTCCTGCGGCGCATGAAAAAGACGATCGGGTGCTCGTGTTTTTAGCACACCAGCGGATTGCCAGCCCCAACCGACAGCGAGAGCATTCACCCCGGCGGTGCGCGCCGCATCCATGTCGCTGACCGAATCACCCACCATCCAGGTTTGTTGGACATCGATTGCGTAATGGTTGAGCGCCTCGCGTATATGCTCCGCCTTGCCGCCGGGCCGGTCGCTGCCGTAATACGTGCTGATGCAATCCTCCAGTCCTTCTTGTGCGAGCCGGGCTCGCACCACATCGGCATGATTGGCGGTGACCACGCAAAGGATATGTCGCTCGCTTAAGTCCCGTATCATTTCACTGATTCCGTCAAAAAGAGCGATCTGTGTAGCGCCATTTTGCAATGTATCAAAAAGAAAGCGGCCGTATGCGCGGTGATCAGGGTCGGGTATGCCAGCGACTTTGGCGAGCATGGTGAAAGTCGCTGGATCCAGCTGGTCGAAATCGGCCATGGTCAGGGAAAACGGCAGGCCCTGATCCTTGCAGAAAACCGCTGTCTGCTCCAGCACAGGCTGTGCCGAGTCAACAATCACGCCGTCGTAGTCGAGCAGTACAAGTCCTTTCATATCGTGGTGGTTGTTTGTTATTGGTTTTGGGCAACTATTGTCGCACCAAGTCCAACATTCTGGCGCATCATTTGTCAGCCTGCCTGTCGTCTAGCCACGACCCTGATCTGGGCGCCCTTGCAGCATTGCTTAAAACAGGCGGAACACTATGGCTTCGCAACCATTATCTGTTTCGCGCCTGGTCCCCCAAGTTGTTTACAAAACCCATGCGACAGTAATGCTGTCGATCGGGCCGAAATTGCGGATAACCCGATGGGCGCAGCGTGTCGAATAGCGCAACCACAGCAGTGCTGCCAGCCCGCAAGATCAGGACATTGCCAGCAAGTTTTCGTGGCTGAGTTGAATCAGCGTGTCTGCAGCGAAACACCCGCTTTGAGTCACCAGCAGTGGATTGATATCCATCTCGATCAAACTCTGTGCGCAGTGCTGTGACATTTCACTGATAGCGACCAGAGTATCAAGCAACTGGTCGACATCAGCGTGTGGACGGTTACGATAACCTTCCAGCAGACGCATGACCTTAAGCGAGGCAAGAGCATCACGCAGACCGGATCGGTCTGTCGGTAAAAGTATTGTCGTGGAATCAGCCATGAGCTCCACCAGGGTTCCCCCTCCTGCGAGTGTCATGACCAGACCAAACTGCGGATCATTTTGTACCCCAACCAGCAATTCCGCGAGCACTGTATCCAGCATTTGTTCGACCAACAACTGGTCGTCGACCTGTTGACCGAGGGCTTGCGATCCCAGATCCAGCACCTCGTGTGCCGCTTGGCAGACTTGGTCTTGGTTGGCAAGGTTCAGCCGTACGACTCCAGCTTCGGTTTTGTGTGGGAGCCGGTTGTTGACGAGCTTAAGAGCGACTGGAAATCCGATTCTGCAAGCGGCCTCGCTCGCTGTTTTAGTATTGACCAGTTCACCCCTCGGAACAGGAATGCGGTGCGTTCGCAGCATCTGTTTACCCTGCCATTCATCCAGGGTGACCGGCTGTGACCGGTCGGGTGTATAGATTTTGGGAATAAAAGGGTCTGAGCCGCTTTGCAGTTTTTCGCTCACCCGGCCGAATACGGCCGAAGCGCTGATAGCCATGGTGGCTTCGCTGATACCCTGCAACGGCGCGATCCCGTTGTTGATGAGGGTTGCCTGGGTTTCGCGATCGAGATTCTCCGGCAGACTGGAACACACCGCAGCTGGTATACCGGCGTTTTGTGTCGCATGAATAAAGGCGCGGGCATCGGCCTGGTAGTAGGGCCGATCGTCACTGATCTCAATCGGGGGATAGTCCTGTACCAGTAGTGCTGCATCGTAGCCGGGTGCGAGCGCCGCGCTGAACACATTTTTCAGGGCTTCCTCCTGCCCCCAAAGCGGCGTGGTGTAGTCAAGCGGATTGCCCACGGTCGCAATGTCAGGAAGCCATTGGCGCAGGGATTTTTCCGTTGCGGCATCGGGTGCATCGAAGATCAGACCTTGACTGTCGGCACAGTCGGCGAGCATGGCGACGTCGCCGCCTGAGCAGGTGAATGCCGCAAGCCGCTTACCTGCCGGTGCACCGGCCGTGGTCAGCATCTGCAGGGTTTCCAGTAACAAGCTAGGGCTCGCAGCGCGCGCAACACCGATCCGGTCAAAAAGCGCCTGGTAGCAGGCATCTTGACCGGCCAAAGAGCCGGTATGGGTGAGCGCAGTCTGGGCTGCCAGCTCAGATTGACCCACCTTGAGTGCGACCACCGGCACCTTACGCGCCATGGCGCGGGCAACTGCATCCGCAAATCGGGGTATGTCGCGCAGTGTTTCTATGTACAGGCCAAAGCCGGTGACGGCAGGGTTATCGACAAGGCTGTCGAGGTAGTCTTCAACACCTAAAATGGATTGATTCCCGGCGCCGATCACGTATGAGAAATTAATCGACCGCCTGTTGGTCAGCAGGTAGCCCGAGAGCATGCCGGATTGTGAAATGATCGCGGGGCCGCCCGTTACCCGTTTGCCGCCATGACTGAATGGCCACAGGTGCGCCCCGCTGACGTAATTCAATAAACCGAACACGTTCGGTCCAGCCAGCGCCATCTCGCCACAGGCTGCGATCAGATCGTGCTCGAGATCAGCGCCTTGTCCACCAAGCTCGCTAAAACCGGCGGTATAGCAGACGATGCCACCGGCGCCTGCGTCCCGCAGTTGTGCCAGCACCTCTGAGACGCCATGCCGTGGGACGGCAAGAAAGACCGCATCCGGTGCTTGCGGCAGCTGCTCGACACTGGCGAAGGAGGGTATCTCACCGAACCGGCCCGGCCGTGGGTTGACGCCCCAGATTTCGCCGGCGAAGCCACTCGTGGCGCACTGTTGTGCCGCAGATACAGCCGCGTCGCCGCCGATAAAGGCAATATGGCGTGGTGCCAGCAGCCGATCGAGATTGGCACGTTGTTTTGGGGTCATGCGCCAAGCGGTCGTAGCAGTGATCGGCTGATGATGTGTCGCTGTATTTCAGATGTGCCTTCCCAGATTCGCTCAAGGCGTGCGTCACGCCATAGACGTTCGATCGGGAAATCTTCCATCAGACCCATGCCGCCGTAGATCTGGACCGCGTTATCGGCCAGGCGGTGCAGCATTTCGGAGGCGAACAGCTTGCACATGGCTGCATCGGTGGGCGTCATCTGTCCCGCATCGGCTTTTCTGGCCGCATGCATCACCAGGAGGTCGGCGGCCTGCAGTTCGGTCGCCATGTCTGCCAGTTTAAAAGACGTTCCTTGGAATTTGCCGATGGGTTGACCAAACTGCTTGCGGTTCGCAGCCCAGTCCAGCGACAACTCCAACAGTCGTTCCGCGCGACCACAGCAGCCGGCTCCAACCCATACCCGGCCCATCTTGATCCACTTGTCGGCAAGCTTCAGGCCTTCACCCTCCGCGCCAAGCAGCTGACTCTTATTGACGCGACAGTCATTAAATGACAATACGAAATTGAGGTATGCCCGCTGGCTGACACAGCGCGGCCCACGCGTGATATCAAAACCTGGATGCCCGCGATCTACCAAAAACGCACTGATCCGTTTGCGCGGGCCACGAGGGGTTTCATCTGTTCCAGTGGTGGCAAAGACAATCGCAAAATCGGGTTCGACGTGGCTGCTGACAAAATGCTTGGCTCCATTGATGATCCAGTCATCCCCGTCAGGCTGTGCGCGTGTTGCCATCGACATGATGTCAGAGCCGGCACCTGGCTCTGTGATGGCGAAGCACTCAACTTTGTCTCCTTTTACGCAAGGAAGCAGATAGCGTTCTTTTTGCTCATCACTGCAGGCCAATAGCAGCTCGGTGGGGCGCCAGGCAAAGCCATGCAGTGCGTGTGTGACCTTGCCGAACTCGCGTTCCATTATCGCCAGGCTAGTGCAGTCCAGCCCACCACCTCCGATCGATTCGGGTAGATTGGCAGCGTAAAAACCCATCTCAAGGGCCTTTTGCTTGATGCGTTCACCCATATCAGCGCTGACTTCACCTGCGCGTTCAACCTCGTTTTCCAGGGGCATCAGCTCTTCTTCGACAAATGCCTTAATAGAGTCGGCCAGCATCCGCTGTTCGCTGTTTAGTTCGATATCCATGATTTCCCCAAGATTCAAGTTCAAAGCGGTGAAAATTATCCACCCGAGCGCATTATTGCCGTACCGACGCAAGGCGCGGCCGCTCATGATATTGCCTTGTGCGTGTTATTGCCATATCGTGCGCCTTTGCGTTTTATTCCGACTGCAGACCAAACCAGTCGAATCCAGGGAAACAAATGGACGACAGAGCACAAGAACTGCTGGTTGAGCGACATGGCGCGGTATTAGAGATTACGCTTAACCGCCCCAAGGTAAATGCTATTGATTTCGACTTGAGCCGTAGAATCAATGAAGCGGTGGTCATGCTGCGCGATGATCCCGAACTGCGGGTGGGCCTGGTGACGGCAACTGGCGAGAAAATGTTCTCTGCTGGATGGGATCTTAAGGCGTTGGACGCGGGGGAGCAGCAGTTGGATAACTGGTGGGAAGCCGACGCAGATCTTCCGGGCGGGTTTGCAGGATTAACCGAGATGTGGAACCTTAATAAGCCGGTTATCGGTGCAGTTAATGGGCTGGCGATCGGTGGCGGGTTTGAACTGGTCATGGCTTGTGACCTGATCATTGCGGCAGACCATGTGTTTTTCCAGTTGCCGGAGATGCCGTTGGGCATTGTGCCGGATGCCGGGGCTATACAGCGGCTGCCGCGGCGGATTCCGTATAACGTCGCCGTCGAGATGCTGTTGCTGGGTCGGCGTATGAGCGCGAACGAAGCAGCCAGCCATGGGCTGGTGAACGCGGTAGTACCAGCGGCCGAGTTGATGACTACCGCACGTCAGTGGGCACAGCAGATTGCCGAATCTGCGCCACTAGCGGTGCAGACGGTCAAGGAAGTGTTGCGAGCGATCGAAGGCGACACCGTAGAGGGCGCTTTTAATACCATGCGTACTGCCGATTTACCGGTTTACCGCAAGATGTTGCGCTCAGAAGATGCCAAGGAAGGGGTTAAGGCATTTGTGGAAAAACGCAAACCTGTATTTCGCGGCGAATAACCGCTGCCAGAGCAAAAGGGGAAAGTAATGATACAAGGGGGAGTTCAGCGCATCGCACTGGTAGGCGGCGGTGTGATCGGCGGTGGCTGGGCAGCAAGATGCCTGGCCAATGGGTTAGAAGTGGTGCTGACAGATCCTCGTGCCGAGGCACGTGATTATGTGGAGAAAACCATCGCCGATGCCTGGCCGGTTCTGGAGGCTGCCGGATTAACAGACAAAGGAGATCGAAGCCGGTTGTACTTCGCCGATGATATCGCCGCGGCTGTTGCCCAGGCCGATTTTATTCAGGAAAATGTTCCCGAGCGTGAGGCGCTGAAAATCGAGATTCATGAGGAGATTAGCGCACACGCTAAGAGCGACGCGATCATCGCGTCGAGTTCCTCCGGACTTTTACCCAGTCGTTTGCAATCACGCTGCCGTCATCCCGAACGACTGGTCATCGGTCATCCTTTTGCCCCGGTGTATCTGCTGCCATTGGTCGAGGTGGTGGGTGGTGAGCAGACTTCGGCCGAGTCGATATCCCGGGCCGGGCAGTTCTACAGTGCAATCGGTATGAGACCATTGCACGTGCGCCGTGAAATCGAGGCCTATATTGCGGACCGGCTGCAGGAATCGCTATACCGCGAGGCATTGCATTTAATCGATGAGGGTGTCGCAACCGTAGCGGAAATTGACGCGGCCGTGACAGGCGGCCCAGGCCTGCGCTGGGCGTTTATGGGTACATTTCTCGCCTGGCATCTGGGCGGCGGCCCAGGCGGTATGCGCCACACGATCGAGCAGTTTGGGCCGGCGCTGAAATTACCCTGGTCGCACATGAAGGCGCCTGAATTAACCGATGAACTCAAGCAGCGGATCGTTGAAGGGTGTGAGGTGGAATCCGGGACGCGCGATTTCGCTGATATGGAGCGCCGCCGAGACCGTTGCCTGGTCGAGATTCAAAAAGTGCTGCGCGAGCATTGGTACCCACCCAGCGAGGATGGCTGGCCAAAGATGGGTTGAGTGAGGTTGGGGAAACCTCAAGTTGGCGCAACACACTGACAATACATAAACGAGACGAAGGAGTAACAAGCATGGCGATGAATACCAACATGATAGTGACCTGCGCTGTCACCGGGGCCGGCGACACAGTCGATAAGCATCCTGCGATTCCGGTAACACCGGAGCAAATTGCGACTTCTGCTATTGAGGCGGCAGACGCCGGGGCAGCGATCGTGCACTTACATGTGCGGGACCCGCAGACCGGGAAAGGCAGTCGCGATACTGCACTGTTCAAGGATGTGGTCGAACGGGTCAGAAATAGTGGCCGTAATGTGCTGATCAACCTGACGGCTGGCATGGGAGGTGATCTGGTTGTTGATGATGATAATCCGCAGGTGCCGGCAGAGGGCACCGACCTGATCACTGCCGAGCAACGCATGGCACACGTTGAACTGTTGCGTCCGGACATCGCCACCCTGGACTGTGGCACCATCAATTTTGATAACGCCAACTATGTTTTTGTTCAGACGCCCAACATGCTGCGCACTATGGCGGCGCGTTATGCCGAGATTGGCGTCAAGCCCGAGATGGAGGTGTTTGATCTGGGGCACTTGCGTTTTGCCAACCAGATGGTCGCTGAAGGCCTGATCAAGGGACCGGCCATGTACCAGATCTGCCTCGGTATACCCTGGGGTGCTGGCGCCGATCCTGCGACCATGAATGCCATGGTCAATCAATTGCCCAGTGGTGTTGTCTGGTCAGGTTTCGGTATCAGCCGTACACAGATGCCGATGGTAGCGCAGGCAATGTTGCTGGGGGGTAATGCCCGGGTCGGACTGGAGGATAACCTTTACCTGGAAAAGGGGGTTCCAGCCAGTAACGCGCAACTGGTTGAAAAAGCCGTCCGGATTATTGGTGACCTCGGTGGTCGGGTGTGTGATGCCGATGAAGCACGCGAGAAACTTGGCATCTCTTAAAACTTAAAACTGATCTATCTCGCGCATTGCGCGCGAGATAGATCATCGTGAAGCGGTCAATAGCAGGCCCGTTGTTTGGTGTCAGTTCTTTGCGAACTCGGGCATCACCTCGTTGATGAACAGTGCCAGCGAGCGTTTCTGTTCTTTCAGTCCCAATCCGAGACTGGCATAGTAAGTGAACTGATCCACACCCAGTTCGTCGTAAAGCCGCAACTTCTTAATAACCTCTTCTGGCGTGCCAAACATCAGGTGCTCGTGCAGCATCTTCGGGTCGTATTCGTCCCGGTTTTCCAGTGCGGACAAATCGACCATCGCCGGAAAACCGTTGTCGACGCCGCCGGCGTTTTTGAACAGGTTCTCAAACTGACCTAACTGGCGCATGGCTGCCTCCACAGGCATCATCCAGTCGTCTTTATTGTCATAGACGCAGGTATGGCGCATGGTCGCGAATATGGGTCGATTGTTGCCCGGGTTTTCTTCCAGTGCTGTCTGTAATCGACCCAGGTAAGTCTCAAGCTCGCTTATAGGCCGGGTCAGTGGCCAGGACATAATGTTGCACTGGTGTTTGACTGCATAGTCGTAGGTGATCGGCGCTCTGGCAGCTACCCAGATTGGCGGGTGGGGTTGCTGCACAGGTTTGGGTACCGAGGTGGATTCAGGAAAGCGCCAGAATTCACCCTCGTGGGCGTAATCACCTTGCCACAGCGCCTTTACCGCGGGGAGCATCTCCTGCATATAGCGCCAGGCGTCACTTTGTTTGAGTCCGGCGTGCATTCGGTCGAACTCACGCTGATACGCCCCTGAGCCGATGCCAAATTCCAGCCGACCATTACTGTACAGATCCACCAGGGCAGCCTCACCGGCCAGATTGATTGGGTGCCAGTACGCCGCGACTGCCACAGCTGTGCCGAGTCGAATGCGATTGGTATGTGCTGCCCACCAGGTGAGTATCTGGAACGGGTTGGGTGCAATGGTCATTTCCAGAGCGTGATGTTCAGCCGCCCAGACAATATGAAAGCCACCTTCATCGGCCATCTGGACCATTTCCAGCGTATGCCGTTGGACATCGCGCATATCGATATCCGCCGAAATACGCTCCATGTTGATCGCTAGCTGGAATTTCACCTGCTTTTCCTCGTGGATTATTGAACGCGAAGAGTCTAGCACTGCCGTGCCGGACAAAGTAAAGACACTACTTGATCTAGAGCAGGACCCGGCAAATAATCAGCACAGGGGATTAGCTGATTTTTCGAGCCCTGCAATTAAAACAGACAGTCACGATGTAGCAGTCACACTTGGTGCTGTTGCCGGTTCCGGCAAGGTTCCGAGGAGGAAAGATGAGCGTAACACTTAAGCGAATGGGAGAGATTCTTTCGGCTTTTAATAATAAGGATCTTGAGGCGATTGTCGAGGGTTTTGATGAGGACGGCGAGTTTTTGCCGGCGGCGGGTGCGCATCCCTACGGCGAGTGCTTCAAGGGTCACAAGGCCATTCGCACGGCGCTTGCCGGGCGCTTTGCTGTTGTACCGGATATCCAGTGGGTGGATGCCCACACCTGGATCAGTGGTGAGCGGGCCGTAACCGAGTGGCGCCTTACCGGTACCGGCCCCAACGGCCCGATCAATCAGTTGGGCTACGACCTTTGGACTTTCCGTGAGGGCAAGGTCCTGAAAAAGGATACTTACGACAAGCAGGTCACCGCATGATAAAGGGATCGGTGATGGGCTCTGCCGAGGTGTTCAGCCAGACGGTTTTTGGGCGCGTGTAGTCATAGATAGCTTGCATGCCCGATTCGCGCCCATAACCGCTGTCTTTGTAGCCACCAAACGGTGCCAGCGGTGAAACCATGCGGTAGGTATTGACCCAGACGATTCCCGCTCGTACAGCCTTGCTGACACGTAAGGCGCGACCGACATCACGGGTAAAAATTCCTGCAGCAAGGCCAAAGCGTGTGTCGTTGGCTTGGCTAAGCGCATCGGCCTCATCATGGAATGTGAGCGCACTGACCACCGGTCCGAAAAGTTCGTTCTGTACTATACCGATCTGCTGGTTTGGGCAGTCCACGATGGTTGGCTCTATATACCAGCCGTTTTCGTGCCCTTGGGGCGTTTTGCCGCCATAAATAAGTGTGGCACCGTTCGCGGTGGCGTCCGCAACGGTGGCATGAATATTGTCAATCTGGGCTTGGGTGGCCAAAGGCCCCATCTGGCTGGCATCGTCCAGAGGGTCGCCGATACGGATCTTGGCTGCTTTTTCTGTTACCCGCGCCAGCACCTCATCATGGATGGATTCGTGCAGCAGTAGCCGTGATCCGGCGACACAACTTTGGCCGCTGGCGCTGAAAATGCTGAGCAATACGCCGTTAACTGCGCTTTCAAGATCTGCATCTTCGAAAATAATCACTGGCGATTTGCCGCCCAGTTCCAGGGAAACCTGGGCAAAGTTCTCAGCAGCGTTGCGCATGACATGGCGTGCGGTTTCGGGCCCGCCGGTAAAACTGATGCGATCAACTAGTGGGTGTCTGGTGAGCGTTCGGCCACAGGGTTCTCCGTGCCCGGTAACGACGTTGAAAACCCCTGGCGGAAAACCAACTTCTTCGAAAACTCGGGCAAATTCGAGCATTGGGGCCGAGGCATGTTCTGATGCTTTGAGAACGACCGTGTTGCCAGCCGCCAGGGCTGGGCCGATCTTGACCGCGACCAGAAAAAGTTGCGAGTTCCAGGGTACGACAGCAGCGACGACACCCAGCGGCTCGCGCAGGGTCATCGTCATCATGTCTGGTTTGTCGATCGGTAGCGTCTCACCGCAGACTTTATCTGCAAGGCCGGCGTAATAATGAAAAAAGTCGGAAATGTAATTAGCCTGCCAGCGGGTTTCCTTGAAGAGTTTTCCAGTATCAACGGTTTCACATCGTCCCAGTGATTCCGAATGTTCGCTAAGCGCATCAGCCAGGCGACGCATCAGCTTGCCTCGGGCAGTTGCAGTCATGCTTGACCAGGGCCCCTCGGTAAAGGCACGGTGCGCCGCCTCCACTGCACGGTTGACGTCGGCCTCGCTGGCTTCGGGCACTTCAGCCCAGGCTTTGCCGGTAGCGGGGTTGGTGCTGGTAAAAGTCTTGCCGTCCTGTGAATCAACCCATTGACCATCAATATACATCTGATATTGCTTCAGTTCAGTCATCGGCTGCTATCCTCTTTGTTCCAGCGGTTTGTATGCGATGCATTCAATTTCTACACGAATGTCCACGAGAAAATCACTGATCAGAGCTGAACGCGCCGGTGGACCATCAGGGAAATACTCAGCGTAGATTGCGTCGAAGCCCCCGAAATCATCACGCGAACGCAGCCAGACCATTGATTTGACCACATCGCACAGAGCGCAGCCGGCTTCAGCCAGGGTCTCACGGATGTTTTCAAGGCAGGCCCGGGTCTGCTCCTCGATATCGCCGCTGGTCATGACCTTGCCGTTGACCATGGGAACTTGCCCGGTCAAAAAGACAAAGTCACCGGCGCGCACGGCTCGCGACAGCGACAGCTGGCGGCCATTGATAACCAGCGGCTTGCCGATGATCTCTTTTTGGGACTGATTCATCGCGGTATATGACTATCTTTTAGACTTGTCCGACTAAAATAGCACAGGTCTGGTGCAGGCCGGCTGTCTTTGTACGACCTTGAGGAAATTTCGCAAAAAAATGCCACATCGCAGTGATTACAGCCCTGAGGGCACCTGGTATGACATTTCGGGTGCCACCAATAACGCTGAGCCGATTGTGCTGATCCATGGGGTCGGCCTTGATCACACCATGTGGGATCTACAGGTTCCTGTGCTTGCAAAAACCCATCAGATCGTTCGCTACGACATGCTCGGACATGGGTGCACCGCTCCGGCGGAGCGGGTAGAGGGTATCTTTAGTTTTGTCGCACAATTGGTGCAACTGCTGGAGCACCTTGAGATCGACCGAGTTCATCTTGTGGGTTTATCTATGGGCGGAGTTATCGCTCAGGCCTTCGCTGGAAAGTTTTCGGCGCGGCTGAAAACCCTTACGCTGATGAATACGGTTTACCAGCGTACCCAAGCGGAACTCAAGGGTATGCGCGAGCGCCTGCAAACTACAAAAGAGCAAGGTCTAGCGCCTATTGCCCAAGCGGCAATCGACCGTTG
>JABINT010000051.1 GCA_018698075.1 Acidiferrobacteraceae bacterium | reverse complement strand
TGTTTCTTGACCGTAATCGGGTAGTAGGTGCGACCCTTCACAGTCGCATCGTTGACAACTACTACGCAGGGTCGTCCGTGGATCTGGCCGATACCTGTAACAATACCCCCGCAAGGCACTTCGTCTTCGTATAACTGCCAGCCCGCGAGCTGTGAGAATTCGAGAAAAGTGCTGCCTGGGTCGAGCAGTCCTTCGATTCGCTCGCGTGCGAGCAACTTGCCCCGAGCGGCGTGACGCTGGCGCGCCTTTTCACTTCCGCCCTGGGCGACCTGATCAATAACTTTGCAAACAGCTGCCGTTTTTTGCAGCATCGCCTTTCGGTTTGCAGCAAAGTCAGCTGAAGTGGTATCTATCCGACTGGCGAACGCACTCATGTGATCAGTCCAATTAGTGTTACCAACTGCCGTGTGATAGCTGCTGGTATAGATGCCTAAAGCGATCGGCGCCCCAGAATAACTTCTGGTTTATGAGCCGGAATGGCAAGCCAAAAATGCCTTGGGCGCACGCCTCGTCATTGACTGCGCATAACTGGCGTTTGCAATCCTCAGATTGGAGGCCAGTTTCAGTATGCTGTGGCGCGCTGGCGGCCAGTTTGTCAATTCGTTCACTGGCAACATAGCCATAGGGCGATGAGAAATCAAAGAACCATTTGATGGGTGTAGTCATGGCGATTCCCCTATTGGGAAGTCGATCAGCTAATACGTTCGAAAGCCATCGCGGTGGCTTCGCCACCACCGATACAAAGCGAAGCTACACCCCGGCGCAGGTCATATCGCGCCATGGCGTGAAGCAAGGTTACGATGATGCGAGCGCCCGAGGCACCGACGGGATGTCCCAACGCGCAGGCACCACCGTGGACGTTTAGTTTTTCGTGCGGTATGGCGAGATCACGCATAGCTGCCATCGCCACTACGGCGAAAGCTTCATTGACTTCAAAAAGGTCAACTGAATCGACACTCCAGTCGACTGAATCGAGTAGTTTGCGCATGGCGAATACAGGCGCGGTGGTAAACAAGCCAGGCTCGTTGGCAAAACTGGCGTGCCCGAGTATTCGTGCCAGCGGCACATGCCCGCCTTTTTCGGCATCGGATAAACGCATCATAACCAGAGCGGCGCCGCCATCGGAGATCGAGCTCGAGTTGGCAGGGGTCACGGTGCCATCTTTACGAAAGGCCGGCTTCAGATGTGGAATCTTCTCGATATTGGCATTGAGCGGTTGTTCATCGAATTCGACTGTTACGGTTTCTTTGCGTCCAACAATTGAGACTGGGGTGATTTCATCACGAAACGCGCCACTGTCTGTTGCTTCCTTGGCCCGGGTGAGCGACTCGATAGCAAAGTCGTCCTGGTCTTTACGGCTAAAGCCATAACGCTCAGCGCAGTCTTCCGCATAATGGCCCATCAGTTTGCCGGGTTCGTAGGCATCTTCAAGTCCGTCGACAAACATGTGATCTAGCAGCTCGCCATTACCGAGTCGGTAACCCGCGCGGGCTTTAGGCAGCAAGTAAGGGGCATTACTCATGCTCTCCAGTCCGCCGGTCACAGTGACGCGAGCGGCACCGGCACGAATGATATCGTGGCCCAGCATGGCGGCTTTCATGCCTGAGCCACACATCTTGTTGATGGTGGTGCATGGTATGGCGAGCGGCAGTCCAGCTCCGAGTGCCGCCTGGCGGGCAGGGGCCTGACGTTGTCCGGCCGGCAGTACGCATCCCATCAGTACTTCATCCACTGAATCTGGCGCACTACCTGAACGCTCGATCGCAGCGGCAATAGCTGCGGCACCCAGTTCGGGGGCTTTGAGCCCTGTTAGACTGCCCTGGAAACTGCCCATTGGGGTTCGGGCGGCGCCAGTAATGACGATTGGATCATCTTGCATGATGAGTCCTCCTTCAGTTACTTTCGTTAAAGAGTTCGCGGCCAATCAACATCCGTCGCATTTCACTGGTACCGGCACCAATTTCATAAAGCTTTGCATCTCGTAACAGTCGGCCGGCAGCCTGCTCGTTGACATAGCCTGAAGCGCCAAGTAATTGGATTGCGTCCAGGGCCATCTGAGTCGCCCGCTCGGCACTGTACAGTATTGCTCCGGCCGCATCTTTTCGTGTGGTTTCTTTGCGGTCACATGCTCTGGCCACTGCATAGACGTAGGCGCGACAGGCATCGAGTGTAGTGTACATATCGGCCAGTTTGGCCTGTACCAGTTGAAATGTACCAATAGGCTGGCCGAATTGATGACGCTCGTGTACGTACGGCAAAACGATATCAAGGCAGGCCTGCATCAGGCCAAGTGGCCCTCCGGAGAGAACCACGCGCTCATAGTCCAGCCCGCTCATCAGCACGGCTACCCCGGCATTTTCGAGTCCTAGTATATTTCCCCCGGGAACCTCACAGTCCTGAAATACCAGCTCGCAGGTGTTTGAGCCACGCATTCCTAGTTTATCCAGCTTGGGAGAGGTCGAAAAACCGGCAAAACCACGTTCTATAATGAATGCGGTAATGCCGTGAGCCCCTGCTTTAGGTTCGGTTTTGGCGTATACCACTAGCGTGTCAGCATCTGGCCCGTTAGTGATCCACATCTTGGTGCCATTCAGTACGTAATGATCGCCGTGCTTGTCTGCCCGCAGGCGCATACTGACGACGTCGGACCCTGCGCTGTGCTCACTCATGGCCAACGCGCCTACACATTTGCCACTGATCAGATCGGGGAGGAAGCGCGCTTGCTGGTCTAGCGACCCGTTACGGCGAATCTGGTTGACGCACAGGTTCGAGTGGGCGCCATAGGACAGACCAACAGCCCCCGAAGCGCGACTGATTTCTTCCATGGCTATGGTGTGCTCAAGATAGCCCATTCCAGAGCCGCCGAACTCAGGATCAACCGTAACCCCGAGTAAACCCAGATCGCCGAACTTAGCCCAAAGGTCGGGGGGGAAAGTGTTTTCGCGGTCTATCGCTTGCGCGCGCGGCGCGATTTCACGGGCAGCGAACTCGGCGACTGTCTGGCGCAGTAGTTGCGCTGTTTCCCCAAGATCAAAATTGAGTCCGAGGGTGGAATGGGATGAGATCGTCATGCTTGAAACCGTTGCTAAAGGCTGCTTAGTTGGGCTAATTTTAGGTTGACGTTTACGTAAACGTCAACCTAAGGTTTAAATCGACCGGTACCGGATTGCCTGAGAGTTGACCCAACGCTAGGATTTTGAGGCCTAAAAAGGGCTGATTTGCAGTTACTGGTGAGCAATACTATGGGCGAACAACATGAAATTCCCGATTTATGCAGGCAAGGACAGCTGAATCACATCATTTTTGACCATGATGCGCTTAAGGCATGCTTACTGATCGGTTACAAATGGCGCTAAATTTGTGACAAGCACGATAATCACATGGGTGATGAATTACACGATAACTGGGGGGCGCAGCTTTGAGTGAGAAAACAATATGGGTCAGCGGCACTCAAGGGGCATCTCTGGCAGTCAGGGTCTTAGCGGGCCAATTGCCCCGGGTAGTTTTTCTGGGAGGTTTTCGATCGGACATGGACGGTACCAAGGCGCAGTACCTGTCTGAGTGGTGTACCAAAAGAAACCAGGCCTTCTTACGCTTTGATTATTCGGGTCACGGGTTGTCCGGGGGGCATTTTGAGCAGGGCACTATCAGCCGTTGGACAGCCGATGCGCTGGATGTCATCCGTGACCAGGCAGGGGGCCCTTGCGTTTTAGTTGGCTCCAGTATGGGTGGTTGGATCATGTTGCACGTGGCCTTAGCGCTGGGTCAGCAGGTCAAAGGCCTGCTGGGTGTTGCCGCAGCGCCTGATTTCACCCGGAATCTGGTATCACAGGAAATGGACGATGCTGAGCGCGACGAGCTTGCGAGCACGGGCCGGGTGCATCTCAGCAGTGATTATGACCCTAAGGGGTATCCGATCACTGAGGCACTGATCAGTGACGGCGAGACACAGTGCCTATTGGACTGGCCTGTCAGGATCAGCGCGCCGGTTAGGTTACTTCAGGGCCTTGCTGATACTGAGGTGCCCTGGCGCACGGCATTGCGCTTGTCCAAGGCCCTGGCAGCGAGCGATGTACGTGTGCAATTACTCAAGGATGGCGATCATCGATTGTCGAGCCCTGCGCAATTGGATCTACTGGGCGTGACACTGGCCGAACTTCTAGAGACCGTCAGTCAGGATTGAAGCCTTGAGCAGGATGAATCACCGCTGGCCCACGCAAGCGGTCCTGTCCGGAGCGTGAGCATTCAGCCAGGCATCACGTGATTCTCAAATGTATGAGCCTGGCATTAGTCAATTGCTTGCACGAAGGCTCGAATGAGGGTTTTTGACGTTTGTCACTGCTTGAGTGCCACAACTCACGGGTGCGGCCTGCCAGATTGAAGTCGCTTTAGTGCTTGTAAAAACTGAATGACAAATCCGCTATCGAGTTTATTTTCAACGCTATGGTGCAAAATAGAACCAGGCTGGTTCTCAAGGTTATGAAATTGTCTCGCCGCTAGATCGGATCAGG
>JABINT010000125.1 GCA_018698075.1 Acidiferrobacteraceae bacterium | reverse complement strand
ATCAACACAAGCGTTGTAGGCATGTATTGTTTCCAGGGCATTCAAAGCGTCAACATCCTCGAGTTTTTCCACCAGTTCCCCTAAGGAGTTTGCGCTGACCTTGGTGACCTGCTTGATCCGGTATTCATCCCGTAACAGATGAGTTACTTTCGCATCGAATATCTGCCAGGCGAATTGGCCGGGCTGGGAGAGAATTTCCCGGCCATATTTGGCGTATGTATAGTTCCGAAAATCGGCTCCCTCGTCGAGGAATCGCTTTCCGTGGGCATTAAGGATAATTCCAAATGGATAACTGTGTTTCTGAAATCCATCGCCTACACTCAGGTCGCCAAACTCAGGCGCATTCCTCTCCCACCCCACCGCATGGCAGCCTGACCAGTTTCCATACGGCATCGCGCCTATATCGAGAGCCATTCGAATACCGTCACCGGTGTTAAATCGGGTGCCTCGCACTTTTGCCAGATCCCATCCCGCGCCAAGATAACGGGTCCGCCACTCGACATTAGATTGAAAACCGCCGGCTGCAAGGATTACGGTTTTGGCCTCAAGCGCCAGAGACTCGTTTACGCTTTTGACACGCACACCAGTAACCACCGCGCCATCAAACAGTAGGGACACCGCACGAGTCTGGTAACGAACCTCGATACCTTCTCGATCGGCAATCTTCGTCCAGGCCGCAAACAATCCCGGCCCCCCTCCCAACACCTCAACCGTCAGACCGCCCCAGAACCTGAACTTACCATCAACCTGGAAAGCTTGGCGCCCCCATATGGGTGCAAAACGGATACCCTTGTCTTGCATCCAAAACATGGTTTCCCGACTGCGCGTGACAAGCACCTCGCAAAGATCTGGATCGGTGCGGTACTGGGTCACACGCCCCATATCATCAAAAAACGCTTCTTCCGAATACTGGCCAAAATCGGTTTTCCGGATTTCCTCGGCGGTGAGATCCGGCATCAATCGCTGCAGGTGATCAAGTCCATCATAAGCAAATCGCATTGCCCCGGCGGTAAATCGAGTATTACCTCCAGCCTCTTCTTGCGGCGCGCACTCAAGAACCAAAACTGACGCGCCCTGCTCTTTAGCGGCTGTTGCCGCAGCAAAAGCCGCATTACCTGCGCCCACGACAATGACGTCCCAATCTGTCATTTACTCCCCCATTAACCCTAATCAATAACAACGCACTGGCGCTACTGGCCTTCTTTGAGAAACGCTGTGGCCTCTGTCTGGCAAGGCTCGTTTATCTTGCTAGGTCACTTTATCGGTAGCATTGGGATTTTTCTGGAACATGGCCGTACCGTCTCTGGCCACCTGATCGACCAGATCGACCTCCCAATCCAGGTAAGCTTGCATTGCCGCCTCAACAGCATCGGCTCTTTCGTAAGGCCGGTACCAGACATCTCCCGCTGATTCGCCATCGTACGGATCAGCGCCTTGCTCGATCGGGTGGCCAGCTGCTTGCCAGGCGTCAGTCCCTCCCTGTAACACCAGGATCTGTCGATGCGGTTCACTTGAAAGTAGTTCCGCAGCAGCAAATCCGGCTATGGTGCCGTCCGAAGAGGTAATGACAACAGTCGAATCCCAAGACGCTGCGCGGCTTGCGATCTCACTGATATCGGTACGGGATATTCGGTGGGCGCCGGGCAGATGTCCATCCCGAAACACCAAACTGTTTGCTACGTCGAATATCTCTATTTCCTCCTTGGCGCGCCTACCTTCCAGCGCCGCAACGGTGATCATCGCAGCGACCAACTTATCCGCACCGAGCAGTCGTGACGTTTCAGGCCCGGTCCTTAAGGAATCGCCGCTTAATCCGTCCTCGAGCACATATACCTCGCGCCAACCCATCTGAATTAACCAGGACGCCGTCATTGTCGCCCGCACACCGGTGTCATCTATCAGGACCAGTTGGGCATTACGTACCCCAACATATTCGTCAGTGGCCTGCACCAACTGTCCACCGGGCGCAGATTTCGACCCAGGCATATGTCCCTGGTGAAACTCCTGCGGCGAGCGTACATCCAACAAGAACAGTGATCGCTTGGTCGATGCCTCGCGCAACAGTTTCAATTGCTGGCAGTTGATGGTTCTGATTTGAAATCTCCGGCGGACTTTTTCAACATACTCTTGGGATTTTTCCAACCCCGCGGTTGAGATCTCTGGCGCTGATCTTTCGCTGCCATTTTCGAGGGTGTACCCCGCAAGATGCCATCCCATTGTCCCATCCTTCAGGGCGGTCACCCGATTGGTAATACCCGCATTGATCAGGGATTGGGCGCCGATGATGCTTCGCGTTCTTCCGGCACAATTAACAACTACCAGTGTCTGGGGGTCGCTTACAAGATCTGGGAGTCGGTAGACCAGTTCCGCGCCTGGACAACAGATCGCTCCGGGAATAGTCATTTTGCGAAATTCGTGCAGTGGCCGACTATCCAGCACTACAATATTCTCATTAGCGTCGATTTTTTCTTTTAACGCTTGCGCAGGTAAATGAGGTGTACGATATTCGTGTTCGATAAACTCCCCAAACGCCTTGCTCGGAACATTAACGCCTGAAAACAACTCGTAGCCGGCGTCACTCCAACTCTGGATGCCTCCCTTAAGATAACTGACCGAGGAGTACCCAAATTCCTTCAATCGATTGCCTGCGATCAAAGTCCAGCCATCGTTATCATCACACAAAACGATCGGAGTGCTGTGTCTTGGTACCAATCCGGCAAATAAGACCTCAAGACGGTCGAGCGGAATCGAAACCGACAACAGCAGATGCGACCTGGCGTACGCCCCTTCTTCTCTGACATCTACAAGGGCGAGCTCCTCACCCCCTGTGAGTTGTTCCTTAAGCGTTACCGCCGATACAGACCGCATTAATATCATCCCCTGGTTAATTTGGACCGTGCGGTAGTTTACTGCGCTGGTTGGAGATGCGATACTTTTGACTACCAGCACCGGTAGTGCTCTGCTGGCAGCGCTGGGCTTTTTAAGTTTTTCTTATGTTATCGCTGGCGCATGCTGGCCGTAGTTGGGTATTAATCAAATCAACTTAACCACACCAGTCGTTCTGGCATTCGCGTCGGCGTTTCTATTTGCGGTTGGCGTGCAATTGCAAAACCTCGGGCTGAAATATGGGCGCAGCCAGACTGGCGCACTTATATCGATGCTTGGATCGACCGTATTGTTTTGGCTTTTCTCGCCTTGGTTTTTGCAACTATGGTACTGGGGTACTAGTGCGGTAGTGATCTTCGCACTGGTCGGAGTGTTCCGGCCGTTTCTCACATCCAATCTCGCAATTTCCGGCATACGCCACCTTGGCCCGACGCTGACCAGCATCCTGGCGTCAACCGCCCCGGTGTTCGCTGCCTTTTTTGCAATTGTTATTCTCGGTGAGACTCTCACAATTCCAATAGCTCTGGGCACACTCACTATTGTCCTCGCTATCGGGTTGCTGGCCCGTAAAAGCGAGGCCAAAAGCACTTGGCCGGTTTGGGCCCTGGCACTTCCCGTCGGTGCAGCAGTGCTTCGTGCACTTGGTCACGCGCTGACAAAACTGGGGCTCGATATTATCCCCGACCCTCTATTTGCGGGCCTGGTGTCCTATTCTGTGTCGCTGGTGATTGCACTTGGCTCGGCGCTCGGGCAAAGAAAGCGGACGCCTGCCCGGCTACGCTGGACTCCCGGTTTGCTCTGGTTCTTTTGCGGTGGCATCGTTAACGGCATTTCCATCTGGTCTTTAAATACAGCGTTGAACATGGGAGATGTGGTCAAAATTATTCCAATCGTTGCTTTATCTCCGGTTTTCACTTTGCTTTTAGGCTTGTTCGTTTTCCGCCGGGAAACACTGACACTTCGAATTGGGCTGGCATTGCTTCTCATTGTCCCGGGAGTCATCCTGGTGGCAAGCGGACCATAAGGGGCGCACCCGCTGGCGGCTTGTATTTAATCGTGGCCGTTGCCTTTACGTCGTTTAATCCGTGATAATCCGTTTGTCTATCATATAAATGGCAGTTTCGCGACTGTTCGGAGCGCTGATTTTCTGGTCGTTTTTCCGTTCTAAAACCGACCGCGCATCATTACCCTTCCTTAGAGAATGACATGACCCAGTTAACAGACAAGATCAGGGTAAGTAAGTCCAATGGCATAGGCTGGATCGTCCTTAATCAACCCGAAAAAAAGAACGCGATCTCCTTTGAAATGTGGGAGGCGATCCCACGCATCACGGAACAGTTTTCCGACGATGACGACGTCCGCGTAGTGATTCT
>JABINT010000001.1 GCA_018698075.1 Acidiferrobacteraceae bacterium | reverse complement strand
TGGTGCGGTGTCGCCTGCCACTGGGCTGTTTCGGCGCCACAGATGCTGTAACGCACAATCTGTGACCAGCAGCCACGCTCCAGAAGAGTCTCCAGCACCGGGTGATCGGCATTGACTACGATGGTGCCCTGGGCAGGTACGGTGCGCAGCAGATATTCGAACTGTTTTTCGATATCGCTGATCGAATCGAAGATGTCGGCGTGGTCAAATTCGAGATTACCCAATACCAGCACCTGTGGACGGTAGTGTACAAACTTTGATCGCTTGTCAAAAAAAGCCGTATCGTACTCGTCTGCCTCAATCACAAACCACGGGCCCGCGCCGAGTCGGGCAGATACCGGGAAATTGCCCGGCACACCGCCGATCAAAAACCCCGGGGTGTGACCGTTATGGTCAAGGATGAAGGCGGCCATGGCGCTGGTTGTGGTTTTGCCATGAGTGCCGGCTACCGCAAGCATTGACCGCCCGGGCAGTAGATGTTCCATCAGCCATTGTGGGCCCGAGGTATAGGGGATACGCTGACTGAGGACATGCTCCACCAGCGGATTACCGCGTGATAGTGCGTTACCTATAATCGCAAGTTCAGGCGCTTTGTCCCATTGACTCGGGTCATAACCACTGTGTACCGATATATCCTCGGCTCCGAGCAGAGTACTCATGGGCGGATAGATGTTGACATCGGATCCGCTTACTTGATGCCCTGCTTCACGGGCGATCAGCGCCAGGCCACCCATAAAGGTGCCGCCTATGCCAAGAATGTGAACCCGTGCACTCAACCAGGAGAACTGCCCATGAGCGTCGTGACTGCTACCATGATCAGCGACTGGCAACCGATAATGATCAACAGGGCTGCGCCGATTCCACTGTCCATCGCTTGGCGCAATATTGAGGTCATCACTGTGAGAGACCATACAGCTATCCCCGCAGCAATCAGCAGCGGGGTGGTCAGGGCTATCAGCGGTTCCGATTCATTCGGGAGCAAACCCTCATGCCAGCCGAAAAAGGGCAGTGCAAGAAGTTGCAGTAAGGTGGTAGCACCAAACATGGCCGTGAGCGTCTGCATAGAACGCTCACTTTTGCCACGAAAACGCAACATCAGACTGATCAGCCCTGCGAACAGCAGCACCTGTCCCACAGACATTACGGTGCCGCGTAGGATGCCGGCGTTTGGAATCGCATTAATGGCGCTGCTCAATATGGCCGCGATGGCAGTTACAAGCAACAGTGCTTCTGAGCGGGGTATATCCTGGGCCTTTCCCCGGAACAAACACAGGTTGATGAATATTTGAAAGTATTGCAGCATTGGATCTTGGCGCTTGTTAACGAGGCGCGATGATATCATCAGCGATCGAGCTGATCGTTTTTAGTTGCCTCCGTTAGAACACAAGGATTCCCATTGAGAGTTGACCCCTCCAAAGTTTTTATCGACAACCAGGCCGATCTAGACCATCTGATGGCAGATGCAATGGGCGCACCGTGGGTTGCTGTAGATACCGAGTTTGAGCGGATTCGGACTTTTTTTCCACGACTTTGCCTGATCCAGTTCGCCACGCCGCAGTGGACGGTATGTATTGACCCGCTCGCTGACATTTCCCTTTCGGGGGTCGGCGCGTTACTGGCATCTGCCGAGCCGGTAAAGATATTTCATGCCGCCCGCCAGGATATGGAGGTTTTACAGCACACCCTGGGGGTATTGCCTGGGGCCTTGTTCGACACTCAGATTGCGGCCGCATTGTCTGGATATGGCGAACAGGTCGGTTATGCCCGGTTGGTGAAAGAGATTTGTGACGTCGAGTTGTCTAAGGCATATACCCGTACCGCATGGTGTCGACGCCCGCTCAATGACGAGGAAATTCGCTATGCGCTGGATGACGCCCACTATCTCGGGGATCTTCATCAGCATCTAAAAACCATTTTGCAGCAGCGCGGACGTACCGCTTGGGCCACAGAGGACTTTAGCCTTCTGGCCTGCGGTGACGTAATAGAGGCGGGCTCCGCGAGTGCAGTCAAGCGGATATTGCGGGCGTGTAGTTCGTTCGACCGAGAGGGTCAAAGCGTAGCGCATGCGTTGGCGCTGTGGCGTGAGGAGGCTGCACGGCGTCTCGATCGCCCGCGGGAATGGTTACTGGCTCTTGATGTAATCGTCGAGATTGCTCGCTCACGCCCCCAAAACCTAGCCCAGCTAGAGCAGTTACCTGGAGTCGAGTTGGGCACAGTCAACCGCCGCGGCCAGGCGATACTAGAGGTCGTAGAACGCGCTCACAGTGAAGCCGTTAATTACACCACTTGGCAAAAACCAGGCCGTGTGGACCCTGCAATCAAGGCGCTGGGGAACCGGATGTGGTCATATCTATCGGCCCTATGCACC
>JABINT010000002.1 GCA_018698075.1 Acidiferrobacteraceae bacterium | reverse complement strand
TCGGGTTGTCCTACACGGCAAGGGGTTGACCCTGCTGCTTGAGCCCGACCAGGCACAGTAAACCAAGGTCAAAGCCGGTAACGCCACCGACAAGATGACGGCCAAGATATCCGGCCTCAAAGACCAGGGCGTTGCTTTCGATGTCTGCGCCAATACGGTGCGCGGCAAAAAGGTCGATATCGAAGCCAATCTTTTCGATGTGTCCGAGGCTGACATAGTCCCAAGCGGCGTCGCCGAACTTGCTCACCTGCAGGCACAGGGATTCACCTACATCAAGCCTTAACTTCAACGGTACCCCGGCCTTTAAGCCGGGGTATTTGTCTTTCGCAAACCTATACAGCCCCCCACTATCCAGGCGACGCAGTTGGCGTCAGAGGGATACTGGCCGAGGCCGCTTCCACAGCAGTTGTAACACAAAGATCGCAATAATCAGCGCCACTCGCTCAATGGTGTAATCGATAACTATCGGGGTAGACCTGGATCGCCGGCACCTTACCCTCGCAGAGTTCATTCTGAATCCGCTCCCAGTAGTCGGCTCGCAACAGGTCGCCGTGGACGCTGCGAAAAAGTTGGCGTAGTGACCGGTCGGCGAGACGCAGGCCCGATTCGATTTCCTCGGGCAAAAATATCACGCCGTCTTCAAAAACCCAGTCCGGTATATCTTCCTCACCGTCATAGCGGTCAGCGTTGCTACGGATCTTGACCTCGGTAAATGGCTCCAACGCGTCGTAATCAAAAAGATACACGCGTATGTGGCTGCCCACACCATAGTTGCGCCCATCCAAATCACGGTTGAAGATGTTGGCTGCCATGTTGTTCTTTATACAGTAGCCCAAATTAACTACTGCCCGTTCACAATCTGCACGCGAAGCATTTTCTAAAAACACAGGCAAGGGAATCATGCGCCTTTGCACAATCAGGTGATGGAATACCACCGAACTGCCACGTAGCGATACCGTATAGCCTGCATCGCGCAGCATCTCGTCCAAAAGCACATTATTGAAATGTTGTTGCGGCAATGTAACGTTGTAATAGATCACGTTGTCCAGCATGCTGCCAGTGCGGTTGATATCGTGAACCTGGCTGTACTTGGCAAGCACCGAATCAACACCAGCAAAATCACCCCACTTGTAACCCTCGGTCGGGTGGTCACGGATGACTTTGAGGTTGTACGCCGAATCCGGCGCCTGGAATCCAATGGCCACAGTACCCGGGAAACCAATCGCCGTGTCAAATAAAGCCCCAGACTGATCCAACTCCCGGTTCAATTCGTCCATCACAGCGACTTTGCCAAAGTGATTAAAACCAATGGATGAGTAATGCAATCCCAACGGACGCTTGGGCATGATCCCGTGCAGAAACTCCGACAGCTCGTGGTAGTGATCGTTCGTCACGATGAAATTGGCACGGGTGGTGCTGAATAAATTGTGCGCCGCTGACTCACTGGATGGCACAGCATCAATGTAGATGCCGTCTTCATCGTTGAGCAGGGCCAAGATAAGCGGAACAACCGGCCGCTCAGTCAACCGAACGCGGCCAACAATGTAGGCGCCACGATTGCGGAAAAAACCACCCCGGATGACATCAACCCCAACAATGTGCGCCCCCTGGTCTGAAAATAACAAGGCGTTGATCTGCTGCGTTGCCAGTGCAGCGTCGCCGGCTTGGTCTCGATAAGGGGTATTAAAACCAGGCAAATCGAGAATCTGTTGTAACAGGCCAGCGCTGATCGTTGAGACTGGATAACTCACCATCATCTCGCTAATGCCAGCCGCGCTCGTGTCAGCCTTGATGCCGACGGAATAGTCGACCGGCTTCCACTCACCCATGAAAACAGAACGTTGCACCGAATGCAAAAAAGCAAGCGCCAAGTCAGCCTCGTATCGCCCAGAAACCAAACCTCGGTAAAGCATTTCAAGCTCATCCCACAGCATCGTCGCAGACTCGGACGCTGGCATCTGGGCGACCAAGGCCGAGGCCAACGCATGCATCCGCTCACCGTAAAGCAGTAACTGGTTTTGGCTATGAAGTAACGACTGTGGAAAATCGCGCTCCTCAAAAGCACTCTTGGCACGACCGGGAATGGCCCGAAAATCGAGATAAAAGCGATCGAACTCCTGCAGCACCACATCAGAGAGAATCTGCGCCTGCTGATCCGGGTTACGCGCCGACTGCAGCCGATGGGCAAGACCGAAGAGATCCGGTTGTATGACGTCAGAGCTCATCAATAGTCCCTTGCTGGTTTGGACCGCAAGTAAACCCAGTCAGCAAAGCTGTCTAAAGTCCAAAGCTCAAGCTGGGTTTAAACCGTTGTTTGAGTCTTGGTACCCAGCACATAGCTGGCGAGGTCGCAGATGTTGATTGGTGCAGAATTACGGCGAGTCTCAATCCGATGCTGGTACGCGCGACTTACGAAACAGTTTTAGCAGTGGTAACAAAAAGAGCACAACAGCGCTGCCCATGATGGGGCCCGAGATCGGTCTTTCGATAAAGATCATCAGATTGCCGTCACTCATCAACAAGGCCTGACGCATTGATGTCTCAGCCAGTGGGCCCAATACGATCGCCAATACCGCTGGCGCCAGTGGGTAATCCAGTTTGCGCATCAGGTAACCGACGATACCAAAAATCAGGATCAGCCAGACATCGTGCATGTTTTGCGTGGGCGCGTAGCCACCCACCAGACACAGCACAAAAATGATAGGCGCGAGGATGGTAAAAGGCATGCGCAGTACACCGATGAACGCCGGTATGAATGCCAGGTTAATCAACATGGCGAAGAGGTTCGCCACGTAGAGACTGGCAATAAGGCCCCAGACGAAGCTCTGGTGTTCAACAAACAGCATCGGCCCGGGTTCCAGGCCCCAGATGACCATGCCGCCCAGCAGGATCGCCGTAGTCGGCGACCCGGGTATACCCAGGGTGAGCATAGGCAGCATTGAACCCGTGCTGGCAGCGTTGTTAGCCGATTCAGGTGCGGCCACGCCCTCAATGTTGCCTTTGCCAAAAGAGTCCGGGTCCTTGGACATCGTCTTGGCCATGCCGTAGGCCATAATGGATCCCGGGGTTGCTCCTGCAGCCGGCAGTATGCCCACAAAGTATCCCAGAAAAGATCCCATCAAACTGGCTTTCAGTGAATGCTTGAGGCCCTTCAAGTGCGTGGCGATACGCCTGATGCTGAACGAAGCCTGGGAGACTTTTACCCCACCATGGCTGGATTCGATGGTCCACAGCATCTCACCAATCCCGTAGATACCGATCGCCAGAACCAGAAAATTAATGCCATGGAAAAATCCGGGGAGGTCGCCGAAAATCAACCGCGGCTCTCCGCTGATGATGTCCAGACCCACAGCGCTCAGTACCAAACCGATGAATATCGAAAACAGTGTCTTGGGGATATCGTCGCCACCCAATCCAATAAACGTCGCAAATGCAAGCATCATCAGTGCAAATTCCTCGGCAGCACCAAAAGCCAGTGCGACTTCGGCCAAGGGAGGTGCAAACAACGTAAACAACACCACCGATATGGTGCCGCCAATAAACGAGGCGCCAGCGGCAGTAATCAGCGCCTGGTCTGCTTTGCCGGCAAGGGCTAGCGGCCGACCATCAAAGGTGGTGGCGACAGCGGTTGAAGCGCCGGGAATGCCCAGCATGATCGAAGAAATAGCGCCGCCGTACATGGCGCCATAGTAGATGGCGGCAAGAAAAATGATCGCGCCTGTGGGCGGCACCAGGAAAGTCATCGGCAGCAAAATGGCAACACCGTTGACCGAACCAAGCCCCGGCATCGCGCCAATAAAAAGACCCAGCGCACAGCCGAATATAACAAGCGCCAGGTTCAAAGGTTCCAGCGCAATGCTAAAACCCTGCATCAGCAGGTCAAACGTTTCCACAGGGCCTCACATGAAAATATCGTACAGCGGATAAAAAAGCGGTTCGGTGTAACCTTTCGGTAAAGTAATCCGCAGCGCAATCTCAAAGAAAAAGAAACTGACCACGGGTGTGATCACAGACACCGCTACACTGAGCGGCCAGCGATGGCCTCCCATCACCCGCAGGTAGTACAACAGGAAAAGCGGTATGGACAGGTATATACCAATAATGTGGATCGCCCCGATCATCAGTGTCAGTGCGACGATGACCCTGATGATTGTGCTCCGCGTTGTAACGGCCAGGTAAGGCTCGGTCGAACGTGATGGCGGACTTTTCCGCCTAACCCAGCGTGCCACAATCCACACACAACAGAGCAACATCCCAAATGCCAGCCAAAAGGGAAACGCCCCACCGCCTGGTCCTTCATCAGGAATCCAGCCGATGGGGAGTTCCGCACTCTTAACCATCAAGTAGGCCGAAAAAGCCCCAAGAACCAGGGCCATTAACAGCTCGGCTCTACGCATGGCAGCTATTCCTTATCTGCCTTAAACCAACGGACTTGGGATCAAATCTCGCCGATATCCTTCAAGATAACTTCATGAACTGCCTTTTCTCGAGCCCAGTAGGCCTTGAGCTTAGGCCCAGTCAGGAAACCACCCATCAGGCTCTTTTTGGTCATGTAGGCCTGCCATTCATCCGTCGCATAGACCCGGGCAAACACGTCACGATAGTAAGCGGCTGCTTCATCACTCATGCCTGGTGCTCCAACTACGCTGCGTTGCATGAAATAGACGTAGTCCTTGCCTAGCTCTTTGAAAGTAGGTGCGTCCGGAAACAACGGTAACCGTGTTGGGGTAAACGATGCGATTGCCCGTGTTTTTCCAGCATTGTAAAAGCCCAACTGCTCGGAGGGATTATTCACTGTGGAATTACAGTGGTTACCCGCCAGTTCCTTGGCTACACGGCCGCCGCCTTTGAAAGGCACGTACTTGATCTTGAGGTCATACGCTTTATTAAGGAAGGTCGTCAACAATTGATCTTCCTGGCCCTTGCCGGTGCCGGCCATGAGCCAATCACTGCCTGCGGCTCTGGCTGCAGCTACGAACTCGTCAACGTTGGTGATGCCCGAGTCGACGTTGACCCACAAAAGGAAGGTATCCTCAGCCATGCGCCCGACAGGCGTAAAAGTCGAGATGTCTACATCCAGTTTCGGTTGACGCAACGGTGTGGTGTAAAAACTGTTGAGCGTCACCATCACGGTGTGGTTGTCGCCCTGCTTGCCCTTCATATGAATGAGCGCCTCTGCACCAGAACCACCTGGTTTGTTGATCGGGACAAACGGCTTGGATGAGAAGCCGTGCTTTTCGATCACACTTTGCATCAGGCGTGCCATCTTGTCGGCCCCGCCACCCTTGCCAGCCATAATCACAAAATCCACCGGCTTCTTTGGCGCCCAGGCCTGCGCGGGCCCTGCGGCCAATACGGCCAGAGCACTGAACAGCGCGATCAACGGCAAAAATACACTGCGTTTAATCATGGTTCCTCTCCTCTAAGTTGTTGTAGATTGAATGCACATGTTAGTTGTAGATTGAATGCACATATAAATCTTATATTGCCTACACGAGCATTATGGCAGTGGAACCTTTCAATGTAGGCGAGCGCGCCAAAGACTGTCAAGAACGCCGCTGCAATCAGCAAAAATCGCCGTTCAGTCGCAATCCGATACGTTTGTAGTCGACTTTGGAAAGTCGTCACCACGCGATGGCAGGCACACGCCAAGTAGCCCGGTCTATCGAGCTGTTCTTCGCTGTAGGGGGTGATCGATCTGCGAGATATGTCGTACTGATTCTGCCCAAGGCCGCTCACAGGGCAAAAGAATCGTCACCGAAAACCGTGGTGTCGCCGTAGCACTTTAGCGTGGTTCTGGTTATTTCAATCGTTACTGGCCATACCAAGTGGGATTAAATGACAGCCCCAGGGCGAGGCAATTTCT
>JABINT010000003.1 GCA_018698075.1 Acidiferrobacteraceae bacterium | reverse complement strand
GTGATCAGTCCGTTTAACGCCTGGCTCATTAACCGAGGCCTGGGAACTTTGCCGTTGAGAATGCAGGCCCATGAGGCGAATGCGCTGGCAGTTGCACAGTTTTTAGAGTCGCACCCACAAGTGACCAAAGTACTCTATCCAGGACTTGCCAGTCATCCACACCATGAACTGGCCAAACGACAGATGAAGAATTTTTCCGGAATGCTTTCTTTTCAGGTGAATGAAGGGGCGGACAGAGTTTCGCGGATGATCTCCGAACTACAGATAATCCATTACGCCGTTTCACTAGGGCATCACCGCAGTCTGATCTGTTGGCTGGGAACCGATGACCTTATGGCGTCCAGTTACCATCTTACAGGCGATGCGCTGAGGGCTTACCGTGAATTCGCGGGAGATGGAGTCTTTCGATTGTCGGTGGGCCTGGAGGATCCCGAGGACCTGTGCCGGGATCTGGCGAGAGCGCTTGATTAGTGTTGCTGCCAGCGAGATCCGTGAGTCGGCCAGATCAGAGACCATCATTAGATAACACCCCGGTTTGTTCTGGTCTGGGCTCTACCACTAATCGTGCGTCGCAATTTTAGCGAAGCGAAGGATCGAGTGCTTTTGCTCGAAAAGCTGGCCGATCCCTATGGCCAGATTATCCCCTTGATCGTTCGGATGAAGCTGGATCTGGTTGGGGTCTGAATTCACCTGGCCGATTGGCGCGCTTTAGACAAATCCTATTGTGACTTTCTAATAGCTATGATCCCCGAATGGCCCCTCTTCGGCTGTTTCATCCGGCAGCACGAATCCCACCAGAATAGTTTCCGCTCGCGCGGGCACTTGCAGATCATGGCTGAGACAGCGGGTAACTTCGGTAGGCCTTTCGCACAATAGCTCCGCAAAACTGTATTCAAAGAGCGTGTCGGGCACCGGAGTACCGCGGCCAAAATCGTGGCCGGATCGGCGCCACTCTCAATGGCGATCTTTAATCCCAGTAGGTTGCCGGCCGGCCAGGCAGGAATTTGGCTCGGGTCAAGCATAGCCCGTCACTTTTGGCGGGTTTCGACCGAACGATGCCCGAACAAATCTTTATTGAACATTTCGTTTCAGTTGATAGAGGTCAAGACAGCATATTGAATAGAGTGTTCACTTAGGATTCCTGAAAACGGTGAGAAGCAGGCGTTACCGGAGCTCTCGGCAATTGGCATGTTTCTTGCGTCCCAACTGAAGAACGCGACGGTGCAGTCGCGTCAGTTACCTACCACACAAAGGATAAGCACCATGAGCGCTCCGATTGCCTCCGCCGCGTTGCGGCCGCACCCCGAGACGACAGCCCTCCCTGAATACCAGAACATTCTGTTGGCGCTGGACGCTTCCGATCACGCCAATCGTGCCACTGTCGAGGCGGCCGGAATCGCAGCTTTGTCGAACGCCCGGGTGACCGGAACTCACGCCTACGCCGCGATGCTGCATGACCGGCGTTTCCGGCAGATGGAAGGAGGGCTGCCCGAGCAGTTTCGTGTGGAGCAGGAGTTGGAACGGCAACGGGATGTTCACGATGATCTCATTAGCCGGGGTTTGGCCATCATCACCGACTCGTATCTCGACCACGCGGCACAGGTTTGTGGAGAGGCCCAGGTGGAGTTTCATCGCGAGGCGCTGGAAGGAAAGAACTACCGGGCTCTCACAGCGGCCACCAACAGCGGTAACCATGACTTATTAGTAATAGGGGCGCGTGGCCTTGGAGCAGTTCCCGGAGAGCGCCTGGGTACTGTTTGCTCCCGGGTAGTCCGCAGGGCGGAGATCGACACCCTGGTGGTCAAGAACCCGGAGGCGAGTTTGGCAACCGGGCCGATCGTGGTGGCGGTAGATGGTTCGAGCCGGGCTTGGGGCGGATTGCTGACTGCGCTCAACCTGGCTCGCTATTGGCACTGCCCGTTGCATGTGGTCGCGGCATTCGATCCTTATTATCACTACGTTGCGTTTAATCGCATTGCCGGGGTGTTGTCGGAGCGGGCCAGCAAGATATTCCGGTTCCAGGAGCAGGAAAAGTTACATGAGGAGATCATTGATTCTGGCCTGGCCAAGATTTACCAGGGCCATCTCGATGTGGCCGAGACTATCGTGGCGGGGCACGGTATCGAAGTGACCGTACAACTGCTGGATGGCAAACCGCATGATGCCATCGCCCGGTATCTTCAAACTGTTAAACCCTCACTGCTGATCATGGGAAAGCTCGGCGTACATGCGGACCCGGGTCTGGATATCGGTGGCAACACGGAACATCTGTTGCGCGATGCGGACTGTGCTGTGTTGGTTAGCCAACGTGAATACCAGCCGCCGGTAGAAGCGGTGGCCGAGGTAACCACATCCTGGACCGTTGAGGCGGAACAAAGTATTTCCCGGGTTCCGGATTTCGCCCAGGCCATGGCCCGGACTGCGATTTTGCGCGAGGCGAGTCAGCGTGGTCATACCGTAATTACGGCCGGGATGGTGGAGGAGATCACCGCCACACTGTGTCCGGCCCATGCCACCCGGGCGATGCACGATATCGTTGAGGCCGATGCGCGGGGTGAATTACAGCAGCCCGCAGCGGTGGGTCCGATGCCTTGGTCGTCGCAGGCCGAGGCACAACTGAATAAGATCAGTGACCCTGGAGAGCAGGACAATATCCGCGCACGCTCACAGAAGTATGCCCGCCGTCAGGGTGCCGAACTGGTATTGCCGGAGCACGTCGCGCATTTTGTCGGAGGGGCTGGGGAGCCGGGTCAGTCCAAGTGCCCCTTCGGCCACGACAGGGTCGACCGATCGGCAGCCGTCGGCGCGGCTCAGATGGACTGGAGTGAAGACGCCCAACAACGGCTGAAAAAGGTTCCGGCTGGCTTTATGCGGGATCTGACGCGTCATCGTATTGAGGCTTTTGCTGCACGTGAGGGCCAAACCGAGATTACCGAGGAGGTGATCGAAGGAAAGTATGCGCAATGGGCAGCCGGGTCAGAGGCGCTGGCGACCACCTTGCCGTGGCAGCC
>JABINT010000004.1 GCA_018698075.1 Acidiferrobacteraceae bacterium | reverse complement strand
GGCCAGTTCATGGTGTGGATGACTGGCAAGTCCTGGATAGAGTACTTTGGTCACTTGTGGGTGCGACTCTAAAAACTGTGCAACTGCCAGCGCATTCGCCTGATGTGCCTGCATTCTCAACGGCAAAGTTCCCAGGCCTCGGTTAATGAGCCAGGCGTTAAACGGGCTGATCACACCACCCATATGTATCTGGGCATCAGTCTCAATCGACCGCATATCGTCCTTAGAGGCAAGTACTGCGCCGCCCATAGCGTCACCGTGCCCGCAGCAATACTTGGTGAGTGAGTGAATGACATAATCAGCACCAAGCGTGATGGGTTGCGTAGCTATAGGCGTAGCAAAGGTCGAGTCGATCGCAAGACGAGCGCAAAAGTGGTGGGCGACCTCGGCTACTGCTTGAATGTCAGTAATCCGCATAGCTGGGTTGGCCGGGGTCTCCCCCCAAAGCAAACTGGTCGATTGGGTAACCGCTTGCTCAACCGCGTCGAGATCCGAGAAGTTCACGGTCACCACCTCTATCCCCATGCGCGCTAGATTATTTCGAGCGAATTCCGCCGTCCCCGGATAATTGGCATCACTCATGACCAGTCGCTCGCCGGATTTAAGGGCGCTCAGTAAGACTGCCGCCGTCGCTGCCATTCCCGAGGCGAAACAGCGACACGTTGGCGCCTGTTCAAGCGCTGCCAGCTTATCCTCCAACTGGCGTACCGTCGGGTTGCTCCACCGGCTATAGACATAGGGCGCATCCTCGGGGATATCGTAAGCGGAGAAACCAGCAGGTTCATCAAGCACAAAAGTGCTCGACATCACAATATTGGGTGCCGATGCGCCCGTTATCGGATCTGGGCCTTCGCCAGCATGGACTGCCATAGTGCGTGGCCCGACAGATTGGTTACTCTTTGGTGTAGTCATTGCGGCTTCTCGGATTAGCTGTTTACTGCTCTTTTGCCTGATGGTTGCCAGGGTTGCCGAGGCTGCTGGTGCAAAATAAGCGCCACGCTTACTCACGTTCGGTGCCACTGACTGAAAACGCTTGGGCCCAGTTATTCAGTGTTGCCCACCGACCCGTTCATGTAATGGACTGTTGCGTGGAAAATGAGCCAACAGAAATTCCATCTGGTCGGCCAGGATCTGCTTTCCAGAAAGGTAGATGTATTCGGCATGGGTCGGTACAAATGGTACGGCGAGCAACTGCATACCGACCTCTTCGGGTCTGTTATTGCCCTTATGATGATTGCAGCGTTTACAAGCTGTTACCACATTCTGCCAGCTGTCACGGCCGCCGCGGCTCACCGGTTTGACGTGGTCTCGCGACAGGTCAGAACTGCGAAAATGTCCCCCGCAGTACAGGCACAGATTGGCATCACGACGAAAGAGTGTGATGTTATTCAAAGGTGGTGTGTAGGACGGAAGGCGTCTCAAGTGAGCCTGCGAGCGTCCGACGGTACAGATAATTGAATGCACTGCAAGCGTGCTTTGCTGGCCAGAGCGGGCATTGATGCCGCCATGCACCGTACACAGCACTGACCCCATTGGATAGAGAATCTGTTCTAGGCAGTGTAGACGAGCAGCCTCTTCAAACCCGACCCATTCAATTGGCATGCCGGCTACATCTGTTCTCAAAATACGCAGGGCTGAATCGATCATCGTTTTTTCATAACTGGACTGACGTTAATGTGCTTCAAAACGCTGGCCTAATCAATACCCGGGCATATCCTATCTGTAACCGCCGGCAACATTGTAGGTTACTAGGCCGATGTCGTTTTTCAATTAAGTGATTTCCAAAGCTTAGGATGTAACTTGCCAACAAGTTGATGTCAGGCCCCCAATACCGCACCCAGCGTAATTTATTCCACCTGCAGTCGTGGGACAGGCTGTTCGTTTATCGGCAGGTGAATTAACGCCGCACCAAGACCCAAAATGATGCCCGCTTGCCACATGAGATCGTACGATCCGGTCAGGTCATAAATATAACCACCCATCCAAACACCGATAAAGCTGCCGATCTGGTGGCCGAGAAAGACAAATCCGTACAGAGTCGCCATATACCGTATTCCAAACACCTGGGCGATAATCCCTGCTGTCAGCGGAACGGTCGATAGCCACAATAGCCCCATGGTCGCGGCAAAAATATAAATCGTAAGCTCGGACTTGGGCGCAATTAAAAATACCAGCAGCGTCACTGCTCGAATCGCATAAATGCCACTTAGACCCCATTTCTTACTGAAGCGCTGACCAAAGGCCCCAGACAGCAATGAGCCGGCAATATTGAATATTCCAATAAGGGATATAGCGATCGCCCCTACCATCGAACCCAGGCCGAGATCTGATACGTATACGGGCAAATGAACCGTGATGAATGCCACATGGAATCCGCAAACAAAAAACCCGGCAGTAAGCAAAAGAAACCCCCGATGAGCAAATGCCTCCCGCATCGCTCCGATTGAGCCCGTGTGCACCACGTTCTCATCACGCACACGAGGATCATTGGGCAGCATGAATGCAAGCGGGATGATCACGCAGACCGAAACAGCGGTAACAACCAGGGCCGACGACCAGCCATGGCTCGATATCATCCCCTGTGTGATCGGCGAATAAAGCACCTGTCCCACAGATCCCGCGGCGGTGCACAAACCCATAACCAGCGAGCGCCTTTGTGCCCCGACAACCCGCACCATGGTAGCGGTCACAAGTGAAAAAGACGTAAAGGCTACACCGGTACCAACAAGAATTCCGCCGGCCAGATACAAAGACCCGGAAGATTCGACCCAGGTCATACCGAAAGTGCCAAGCGCATAGATGAGGGCGCCCCCGATAACAACCCACAACGGCCCATAACGATCTACCAGGATACCTGCGAGCGGCAGGCAAATCCCCCAAAAAAGATTCTGCAGCGCCATGGCAAGCGCGAAAGTCTCGCGGGTCCAGTTAAGATCGAAGGTCATTGGCCCCAGGTACAGCCCGTAACTGGAACGGGCGCCAAAACCAACCAGTGAAATAAGGCAGCCACCCAGTAACACCACAAACGGTGTTTGCCATGACTTGGCAACTAAACGATAGTCAGAGATCACAATGGGAGTCCATAGTCACAACTGTAAATTCATTATTTGCGGCCTTTATTCAAAACATTTCAACTGTCAAACGGTTATGCTGAAGATATATAATTGTGAGCCTCAGTTTAACCGCTGAACCCTTCTTGCTTGCTTGCTTTTATGGAATCTTTCCCAATAGATTACCAACGGGTTATCGAAACATTCGATTTCCTGAATGATTGGGACGCCCGTTATCATTTCATTACCGAGCTCGGTGAAAAACTGCCGGATTTTCCCGATTCCAACCGGGTCGAGGCGTACCTTGTTCCCGAGTGCATGAGCACGGTTTTTATCCAGGCCATACGTGATCCCCAAGGTCGCTATACGTTCCGGGGGGACTGCGATACATCTACCGTCAAAGGGGTCGTGGCAATCCTATTGGCAATGTTTCACGGCCAAACAGCCCAGGAGATTGCCGATTTTGATGCGGACGCCGGTTTTGAAAGGCTGGGACTTTTCGATCACTTAAGTCCGACCAGGCATGTCGGCGTCTACGCCATGGTGCAGCGTGTCAAACGCCAGGTCGCCGCGCTGGAGGCGGGAGTATCCTAGGCTCAGGCACTATTGCCTTCGACTGCTAAAGACGCGGGCAAGCTCGCCACGAGCGCAGCTTTGTCGAGATAAAGCCGGGTATCAGGCCAGGGACGCACTGGTCGGAAGTTCCCCACGGCGGCGGCGCTCAACCAAAACATCCAGCCAGTCCGGGTCCATTTCAGGCACCGAGGACAGCAGCAATTCGGTATAGGGGGCATGTGGAGGAGTCAGAATCTGCTCCTTAAGCCCCTGCTCGATAACCTGTCCTTGATACATCACCACGATATGATCAGCGATCGCTCTGACCGTAGCCAGATCGTGCGTAATAAACAGGTAAGAGACGCCAAGCTCATTTTGAAGATTTTGCAGGAGTTCCAGGATACCTTCGGCCACCAACTGATCAAGGGCTGAAGTGACCTCGTCGCAGATGATTAAATCCGGGTTTGCAGCCAATGCCCGTGCGATGCACACCCGCTGCTTTTCTCCTCCTGATAATTGCCCTGGATACCGATCGACATAGTCCAACGGTAATTCGATCTGCAGCAACAGTTGGGCGACCCGCGCGCGTTTTTCTTCTCCCCCAAGGCCAAGGTAGAACTCCAGAGGTCGGCCAATGACCTCGGAAACCTTCTGCCGCGGATTCAATGCGACGTCAGGCATCTGATAGACCATCTGAATCGCCCGTAGCTGATCCTTGGAACGAGCCCGCAGCACTTGCGGCAACCGATTACCCTGGAAAGCCACGGAGCCCTGACGTGGCGGCAACAGGCCAGTGATAACCCGTGCCAGCGTACTCTTGCCACTCCCGGACTCACCCACCACCGCGACAGTCTTCCCCCGAGGCACTTTGATCGAGATATCTTTCAATACCTCTTCGTCTGCCTGGGGATACCGCGCTGTAACTGAGGTCACTTCTAGTATCAGATCCTGGCCAGTTTCTCCTTCTTTTTGCTCACGCAAAGAGCGCACCTCCAACAAGCGCTTGGTATATTCCTGTTTGGGATCGCGCAACAGTTCTCTTGCATTACCCTCCTCGATGAGATCGCCGTAACGCAGTACCATGATGCGATCTGCCATCTGCGCGACAACTGCAAGGTCGTGGGTAATATAGATCGCCGCTACGCCCCGGGCTCGCACCGCCTCTTTGATGGCCGAGAGAACCTCGATCTGGGTAGTGACATCAAGCGCCGTCGTTGGCTCGTCAAAAACAATAAGCTGTGGATCACACCCCATAGCCATTGCGGTCATCGCTCGTTGCAATTGACCACCGGATACCTGGTGAGGAAAACGTTCACCAATTTGGTCCGGGTCTGGTAGGTCGAGCTGGCGATACAGTTCCCTGCCGCGCTTGGCAGCTTCATCCGGCCGCATCTTGCCGTGTTGCACTGGGGACTCGGTAAACTGATCGATCAATCGGTGCGCTGGATTGAAAGCAGCGGCTGCACTTTGAGCGACATAAGACACTTGGTTTCCGCGAATCTCGCGCAGCCGGGAATGCGATGCCCCAACCAACTCTTCCTGATTGAGCCGAATTGATCCAGAGGCGATTCGACACCCTGGTTTGGTATAGCCCATGGCAGCAAGCCCCAAAGTAGACTTACCCGCTCCCGACTCACCAATTAAGCCAACAATTTCGCCTTTATGAAGATCAAGGCTAAGGCCGTTAACAATACTCTTCCATTCGCCATCAATATCAGCCTCTATTACGAGGTCTTTCATCTGCATCAGCAAATCAGCCACGTCCCCTCTCCTTAGGTCAACCGCGGTGAGGCCCAATCACACCGTTTCCAACCGCGCGATCTCCCACACCCCTTGTGTTAACCATTTCATCGCCACCCGAAAATCTTTATTGAGTTAAATCCGCTCTTTAGAGTAACCTATTGGCTCCATTTTCAGAAGACCCTCTTTTTAACGTTACCCCAAAACGCCAAACTATCCATGAATAACCAGTCAAGCTCTGGCGATCTTACCGATCTGCTGGCCGGACTTGTCGAGCTTTCAACCGAAAGCTCGACAAACGCGTTTCAAGAATTGGCCAGCCAGATCCAGGCTGTGCCGGCCCGTGGACATGATACTGCGCCAGCATCATGCTCAACAACGGACCAGTGCCTTGCGCAAGCTCTTTCCACCGTCCAAGCGGACGAAAGCTTCGCCCACGCGATCGCGACTGCCGCCCAAAACGCGTCCTGGCAAGAAGCGAGCCGTGGTGTGCCAGAATTTTTCGCCGGAGGTTACGGCTATACAACTCTGGTAACGGAACAGCCACCGGTCACTTCTGACTCGTTACGGATCGGCCTGTTACTGCAACGACCGCAAATCTCCTACCCGGGGCATGCCCACGATGCCGAGGAGTTTTATTTCATTCTGAGCGGCAAGGCAAAATGGCAGGTCGACGAAACCTCTTTCGAGGTATCGGCCGGCGATCTGATCCATCATCTCCCTGGTGCCATCCATGCCATGCAAACCACACGGCAGCCCTTACTCGCTGCGTGGGTATGGCGTGGCGCCCTCGCTGGTCGGTTCTGGTACGAAAGCGACCCAAACACTGACTGCCCGCGGGGCTGATACACCACGCCATGGGCCGCGCTACCCGCTAGGGTCCGTTCAAAACCCGTTCCGGGCGATCCATAAGCACGCTTAGCACGCCAAGGGTTAAGTAGGTAATCCCAGCGAGCCATCGACGCCAAGCGGAGGACGACTTCGGGCTACGCAAACGCTCACCCACCTTTCCGGCTGCCAACGCGTACAATGTATCGGTCACAAAAGCGAGGCACGCAAGCAGAACTCCAAGAAGCAGGAACTGCAGGGCCGGCGCACCTCGAGCCGGATCCACAAACTGCGGCAGCAAGGCGACAAAAAACAGACCCACTTTTGGGTTTAGGATATTAACCACTGCCGCACGGGTAAAAACTCGCAGCAGTGGTTTTTGTGACACTTCTTTTGATTTCTCGCCAGAAGTTTCGCACCCACGCAGAGTTTGGATGCCCAGATAAAACAGGTAGGCCGCACCCAAGTACTTAACTGAGTAAAACGCCGGGCCTGAAGACGCAATGAGAAGAGACAGGCCCAATACCGCAAACAGAACATGTACCAGGGTGCCCGCAGCAATTCCACAGGCTGAGATGACGCCAGCCTTTGGACCCTGAGCTACGCTCGTCGCAAGGATATAAAAAACCCCAGGCCCCGGCGTGATAGCCAGGATCAGTGCCGCAGCGAAAAACAGCCCGAACTGCGGCCAATCGGGAAGAAGTTCAGCCACCCGTCAGGGGTGCCATCACAACCATTTGATCTCCATCGACAAGGCTATGCTGAGCGCGTTTTGCCCGAGGCACAGCCTCGCCGTTGACTGATACTAAACCGACGTTTCTGGTAGGGATTTCCAGAGCTACCAGCGCCTGCTCTACGCTGGCGCCTTGGGCAAGGTTGACATCGGTCCCTGAAAAATAATCAATGAGCTGTCCAGTCACCCGCACTTTTACCTGCATATCCAGGTTAGCCCAAACCAAGGCGTGTTAGCGTTTGTGGCGTCGGCTCACCCTGCTCAGTCCAACCTCTGAGGCTGTAGTACTCGGGCAGCATCTTGTCCAGTTCATTGACTCTGCCTTTGGCCGTACCGCTCGGCGCTGGATCCTTGAGCAGTCGCTCCGGCAACGTATCATCGGCACAAGTCAGACCGGCTGCCAAATTGAACATTCGCTCCAAGTTCCAGATACGTTCACCTGATTCGAGCAAACGCTCCGGAGTCCACTCGCCCTCACAATCCGCGTCAAGCTGTGCTGCAAATTCCGGCGCGCCCCAGGCGCCCATCGTAAACACGCAAAGACCGCTCGAATCTACTACGGCCGTCCAGTCTTGCGAAGCCTTGCAAGGTTCAGCCTTGCCCTCGCCGGACTGGTCATCCATATCTACCTCGAAGGTGTCGTGCTTGAGATGACATGCGCCGCGATTGCCGGTCGCGTAACCCAGACCCATACCCTGTAAGGCCCTTGAGTCATAACCGGCGAACTCCTGCCCTTTGACCGTCATCGACAGTTCAGGGTGGCCATACTTCTGACACATCAGCCTGGAACCCAGACCCAACACTTGGCCAAAACCTTCTTGTTTGCCAGTCTTCTCTGACATTACCGTTAGCGCTTCTGCGTTTCCGAAATTCAATGGCACACCGTCGGTGTCATCGGTCGTGATGACGCCCATCTCAAACAGCTCCATGGCCGCGGCCAGCGTCACCCCGAATGAGATCGGGTCCATACCGTGCTCGTTCATCAGATATCCAGCAAAAGTGCAGGCATCAATATCGTCCACGCCGATGACGGGGCCAAAGGCAAACGCCGTCTCGTACTCAAGCCCACCCGAGGCATGCCAATATTCCTTGCGATTCTGGATAGTGAAATGATCCTTGTGGATGTGTGCGATTCGCCCACAGGCGATGGTGCAGCCAAAACAGGCCTTGTTGGTTATGAGGTTGCGGTGCCCCGTTTCATCTGTCTTAAGCATTGCCTTGGCATCAACCTTGTCGTAGCCCGCAAACTGTACCTCTTGAAAATTTCGCGTCGGCAGGCCACCGAATTCCTGCATAGTGTCCATCATGGCATTGGTGCCGTACTTCGCCAGGCCGCCATCGTCTTTTGCAAGCAGGTTTTTCATCTCGTTCGTTACCTGCATAAAACGTTTCGGGTCTTTGACCTTTACGCCGTGGGTGCCGCGAACCGCAACGGCCTTGAGATTTTTTGACCCCATGACCGACCCTACACCGGAGCGGCCAGCCGCGCGGTGCAAGTCATTGACGATCGCGGCATAACGTACCCCGCGCTCGCCAGCCACACCAATGGTGGCAATCTTGAGCATCGGATTATGGTGCTGCTTCTTGATCCACTCGTCTGTCTCCCACACCGTCTTGCCCCAGATTTTCTCAGCGCTCTGGAGACTGATTTCGTCACCTTCAATCAACAGATAAACTGGCTTCTCAGAACAACCCTCGACAATCAATAGGTCATAGCCGGCATACTTTAATTCTGCGCCAAACTTGCCGCCGCTATTGGAGCAAGCAATAGCACCGGTGAGAGGCCCTTTGGTTAACACGGCATATCGGCCACTGGTAGAAGCATTGGTCCCGGTCAACGGCCCAGTCGCAAAGATCAGTACATTGTCCGGACTCATCGCATCCACTTTTGGGTCCATGTTCTCCCATAAATACTTGGTGCCCAGGCCCCGCTCCCCTATGTAATCTTTTGCCCACTCCATATTCAACGGCTCCGGGGTGACCTCGCCTCGAGTCAAGTTCACGCGCAATACTCTTCCTTGCCAACTCATGGTGACACCCCCTTTGCAGTTTGTTCTGCGAAGGCTTGCATGCGTCCTACTCCCGTCGCCCCCGCGTCAAGGTAAGTGATGGCGTCAGTCGGGCAGGCCGCGACACACTGTGGGTCACCGTTACAAAGATCGCATTTGTCGACTTTGCCACTGAAGGGATTAAATTCGATCGTGCCAAATGGGCAGGCTGTTGTGCAGGCCTTGCAACCAACACAGGCTTGGGCGCTCACCAACTTGGCACCTAAGTCGCTGTCCATGTAGATAGCGCCCGTTGGACAGGCTTTTAGGCACCATGCCTCGACACACTGGGTGCAGGTGTAAGGCACAGATGTCTTGCCATGCTCAAACTCAAAGACTCGAATCCGTGATCGGGCCGGATTAAATTCGCCCTCGTGCTCGAAGCTGCAAGCCAACTCACATTGCAGACATCCGGTACATAGGCTAGGTTCGATATGAAGCGACCGATGCATGATTTCTCCCTTGGGCAACAAATGGTTTTTAACTGCCAGCCGTCACTGTACCAAAAAACCCAAGGGAAATAACAGTCTTAGTGCGACGGCGAAGCATATAATCCAGCATCTGGAGTATCTATCCTTCGTCTTTGTCTCATGCTTGTCCCCAGAGCAGAACACCCCATGGAAAACTTACTGAACCGTCTGCGCGCGATCCTGGACGACAAGGGCCTGGTAACAGCTTCTTCAGAGGCCGAGCCATACCTCACTGAAAGCCGTGGTCGGTACCGAAGTGAAGCCTTAGTTATCGCCCGCCCAGCGGATACCGCCCAGGTAGCAGCCATTGTGCACGCCTGTAGCGCCGAAAAGGTTTCACTGGTACCACAGGGTGGCAATACTGGTCTGTGCGGAGGAGCGGTTGCGGGGCCCAGGCAGCTCATTTTGAGCCTTGAACGGCTTGATCGTGTGCGTGATCTCGACCTTGCCAATAACACAATAACCGTCGAATCCGGCTGCATCCTGGCAAATCTGCAACAGCAGGCAGCCAATGCCGGCCGCTATTTTCCATTGAGTCTTGGCGCCGAAGGTTCGTGCCAGATCGGAGGGAATCTCGCAACCAATGCGGGAGGAGTAAACGTACTGCGCTATGGCAATGCCCGTGAGCAAGTACTCGGCATCGAAGCCGTAATGCCCAGTGGCGAAGTGCTTAGCGATCTAAACGGCCTGCGGAAAAATAACACCGGTTACGATCTGAAACAATTGCTGGTGGGCTCTGAAGGAACGCTGGGAATCATTACCGCAGCCGTCCTCAAGCTGTATCCATACCCCGATCACAGCGCAACTGCCCTGGTCGCAATGCGCGACGTAGAGGCAAGTATTGAATTGCTGCAAACCGCCTCGCACGCCAGTAACGGTAGCCTGTCGAGTTTTGAACTATTACCCAGACTGGGTATGCAATTCGCCTGTCAGCATATACCTGACTGTAAGGATCCGTTTGATCGCCCTCACGACTGGTATGTATTGCTGGCGTTGCAAGGCAGCGGGGCAACCCTGGGCCTTGACGCGATACTTCAAACCTTATTGGCCCTAACCCTCGAGGAAGGCATTATTGTCGACGCCGTCGTCGCCTCCAACGAAACCCAGGCGGAACGACTATGGCATTTGCGGGAAGGAATCGTCGAAGCGCAACGATTTGAGGGCGGCAGCATCAAGCACGACATCTCAGTCAAGGTTTCACTGGTTCCCGAGTTCATCCACCGCGCAGTCGATGC
>JABINT010000005.1 GCA_018698075.1 Acidiferrobacteraceae bacterium | reverse complement strand
TTGGTCTACGGCGGCGCTTCAGTTGGGCTTATGGGGGTGATTGCTGATGCGACCTTACAGGCGGGCGGTGATGCTATTGGCGTTATTCCGCAGTCGCTGATAGACAAGGAGATTGCCCATCCCGATCTGACCCAGATGCACGTAGTAAGTGGCATGCACGAACGCAAAGCGTTGATGGCGGATTTATCGGATGGCTTTATCGCGTTGCCGGGAGGGATCGGCACACTGGAGGAATTGTTCGAGATCTGGACCTGGGCGCAACTTGGCATGCACAACAAGCCCTGCGTGCTTTTGAATGTGGCGGGCTATTACAACCAGCTGATTGGGTTTTTAGACCAAATGACCCAGGCGGGTTATCTGAAGGAGAACAGCCGGTCGATGCTGAGAATTGCATCGAATCCAGTTGAGGCGATTGCAGCTTGCTCGCATTAAACTGCTCTTTGATGTTGCGATCTGCTTAAATGTGTAAGTTGAAGAAAGTACCGTAATCACCCCATTACTGAACTCATGGAGAACCCGGGTGGAGAGCCAAACCAATCAGGTAGTGCAACTTGTCAGTGCGATCCGTTGTGCATTGGAGGAAAGAACCGGCTTGGAGGTGGTGCAGCAGATTCTTGACCGGCTATCTGTACTGGACCTTGAGGCGCGGTCCGTGCATTCTTTGACGCCACAAATACCAGTCCAGTTTGATAAAGGTTTAACGCGGGCTATCGACCATATTCCAGCTTCACTGGAACTTGTAGGCCAGGCTCTTGACGCTGCCAAGCCATATCTTTTCTGGGAGCCAGATAATGGAGATGGCACTGGGTACTATGAGGAAGGTTCAGATGTTGGTCGCAGCTTTCGTGACGGGAATATGGTTTGCCCCCTTATAGGACCAGGGGCCAGTTTTGTTCCCAGTGATGATCTATTTCTGGGTCTTTTCTTTTTGCAGTCACAGACCCTCTACCGGGATCATATACACGAAGCATCAGAGCTGTATTTCAATCTCACCGGGCCATGTGGTTTTCGGCTGGGTAATGACGATTGGGTTGATTACCCTGGGGATTCGCTGATCTGGAACCGACCCTGGGCTGCCCATGCAACACGGGTATACCAGGCGCCGTTCCTGAGCGTTGTCTCATGGGTAGGTAATATCAACGGCCTTTGTCGAGTCGTTCCCCGTGATGACTGGCTGGCTTTGGAGAATAAACTTGCTACCCACTGAGCCATTAGAATCGAGAATTGAAACTGGTATGAATGGCCACGCTCTACTTCAGGTTTAACAACAAATGAAAGATCTATGGGATGATGATGGCGCCGCTGAGTGTGGTGATGATCTGTTGGCGCTACGGGTTTATTCTTCTCGACTGATCGGACAATCGGCCGATTTAGTGTTGCACGGCGGGGGCAATACATCGGTCAAGGCGAGTTTTACCGATATTTTTGGTGTTGCGCACGACGTGCTGTACGTCAAAGGCAGCGGATGGGATCTTGCGACAATTGAGGCGGGCGGATTTGCGCCGGTGAAGCTGGATTCGTTGTTACAACTCTCCCGTTTTGATCGGCTCAGCGATGCTGATATGGTCCGCGCCCAGCGCGCAGCCATGCTGGATCCTTCAGCACCGACCCCGTCGGTCGAAGCGATCCTTCATGCTTTAATTCCATACCGCTTTGTCGACCACACCCATGCCGATGCCGTAGTAGTTTTGAGTAATACCCCAGATGGTGAAGCGAGAATTCGCTCACTTTATGGTGATCGCATGCTGATTGTGCCTTATGTGATGCCCGGCTTCGTTCTTGCAAAAAAGGTGGCCGAGCTGACGGCTGGCATCGATTGGTCGAAACTTGAAGGTATGGTGCTGATGAATCATGGCATCTTCAGTTTTGCCGATGATGCAAAGGAGAGTTACCAGCGCATGATTCATTTTGTCAGTCAGGCGCAGGATGCTCTGGGGCAGCGACCATCGCCATTGGTAGACGGCGTTGCTGTGCCACCATTAGCTTTGGCAACTCTGCGTCGTGAGGTTAGTCGTGTAGCGGGCACAGCCATGCTGGCCCGGTTCGACGGCACACCTGCGAGCCATGCCTTTGCCAATAATGAAAATGTTCGTGATATTGCGACCCGCGGCCCCCTGACGCCGGACCATGTAATCCGCACCAAGCGAGTACCTCTAATTGTGGATGGGGAGCCAGCCTCGGCGGTGGATTCTTTTGCGCGAAAATATCAGGCCTATTTCGAAGAAAATACAGACGGCACATTGACCATACTGGACAGTGCACCACGTTGGGCTGTCTGGCCCACTAAAGGAACCGTCGCATTTGGCACAAGAGCGACGGAGGTCAGCATCGTCAGTGATATCGTTGCCCATACCATAGGAGCGATATCAGATGCCGAACGTCTCGGCGGTTGGTGTTCTCTACCAGCGGCTGATATCTTTGCCGTTGAATATTGGGAACTGGAGCAAGCCAAGCTCGGCAAAGCACCAGCCGGATTGCCCCTGCAGGGACGGTGTGCTGTGGTCACGGGTGGCGCCAGTGGCATCGGTTACGCTTGTGCAGTGGCATTAGCCAAGCAGGGCGCGCAGGTGACGGTTCTGGATATGGACCCCGCGGTGACCTCAGTTTTTGATTTACCTGCCATTCATGGTGTGGTTTGTGATGTGACTGAGGCCGCGGGAGTGCGGGACGCTATCGATGCCTCGGTTGCCCATACCGGGGGCCTGGATATTCTGGTTAGCAATGCAGGGATATTTTCCGCCAGCAATCTGGTGGGAGAGATGCCCGAGGAGGAATGGCAGTGTTCTTTGGATATCAACCTTAGCGGCGCAATGCATGCGGTTCGCCAAAGTATTCCGTACCTGCGATTGGGCTGGGAGCCGGCTGTTGTCATTATCGGCTCCAAGAACGTACCCGCACCAGGTCCCGGTGCCGGAGCATATTCGGTTGCCAAAGCTGGCCTGACCCAGTTGGCCCGGGTGCTGGCGCTGGAACTGGCGGGCGATGGCGTCCGGGTGAATACAGTGCACCCCAACGCGGTTTTTGATACGGCGATATGGACTGAAGAGGTGCTGGCCAGTCGCGCTGCTCGTTATGGGATGAGCGTCGAGGCCTATCGTAAGAGCAATTTACTGCTCCAGGAAGTTACTTCCAACGACGTTGCAGCCATGGTCTGCGCTATGGCAGGTGCAACTTTTCGTTGTACTACCGGTGCCCAGGTGCCAGTGGACGGTGGCACCGAAAGGATCGTGTGAGACACTAAGGCAGGAGCGTTACTATTTGCAGGCCAGTCTATTGTCGCCTGGCCACGCAACATGAGGAGGAGGGGTTTGCGTAAAACCATAAGGCAATTTGAAAAAATGCTCGAGCCTGCCGGAATCCAGTTGAATGGTCCGAACGCCTGGGATATAGAGGTGCACGATAACGCCCTTTTTCCGCGACTGGTGCGCGATGGAACACTGGGGCTGGGTGAGGCATACATGGATGGGTGGTGGGATTGCCCGGCTCTGGATGAGATGATCGATCGCGCATTCCGTGCTGGCCTGGAAGATGAGGTGCGCAACAATTCCCGGTTTTTACTGTATTTGCTTGGCTGTCGTCTACTTAACCGTCAAAGCCACACCAGGGCGTTTCAGGTCGGAGAGCAGCACTACGATATCGGTAACAATGTTTTTGAGAGCATGCTGGATTCTTACATGAATTACAGTTGCGGTTATTGGGATTCAGCTGGGAACCTTGAGCAGGCACAGATCGCCAAGATGCGGATGATCTGTGCCAAATTAAAACTTGAACCCGGCATGCAGGTGCTGGATCTGGGCTGCGGTTGGGGTGGGCTTTCTCTCTGGATGGCTGAGCGCCACGGTGTCGATGTGACGGGAGTTACCGTTTCTAAAGAACAGGCGCAACTGGCTAGGGAGCGTTGTATCGGACTGCCGGTAACCATTGAAGTGCGGGATTACCGCGAACTGGAAGGCGAGTTCGACCGAATCGTCTCGGTCGGTATGTTTGAGCATGTTGGACAGCGTAACTACCGAACGTTTTTTCAGAAAACCTGCTCCTTGCTCAAGTCAGAAGGCCTGTTTCTGCTGCACACGATCGGCGCCAGCCGTGGCGGGTTCGCGACGGATCGGTGGATAGAAAAGTATATTTTTCCAAACGGGGTACTGCCGCCTGCCCAGATCCTTGCCGAGCGCGCGAGCGCTTTCTTCACCATAGAAGACTGGCACAATTTCGGCGCCGACTACGATCCGACGCTGATGGCCTGGCATAAGAAATTCAACGTAGCGTGGCCACAGTTGAAGACACAGTACGGGGAGCGTTTTAAGCGGATGTTCGATTACTACCTGCTGGTTTGTGCCGGTTCATTCCGGTCGCGTGAAAACCATCTTTGGCAGGTGATACTTGCGAAAGGGAGGCTTGCCGGGGGCTACCGGGCTCCGCGTTGGACCGTACCTTGCGGATAAATAACCTGGACTTGGTTACCAGCCACCGCCACCTCCACCACCACCTCCTCCACCGGAGGATCCACCGCTGAAACCAGATGATGAACCGGGGGCAGTAGCAGCAGCGGCAACCGTTGTGGATAGGGCTTTACCCAGTCTGTCAGCGAAGCCCACTGGATGTCGCGCATCCCAGGCTCTGCCATGGTACCAGCCCGGGCGATAGCCGTTGTCAGGATCGCGAGCAGCGTGTTCGAGGGTGGCACTGAAATGCTCAGACCACTCCTGGTCAACGTCCAGCGCCAGCGCGTAAGGAAGAAATTTTTCAAACAGGGCGAGGTTTTCCTCGGCAGACGCTAACGTGTTCAGCCGGTTTGTTTCGGCAGTACTGAGATATTTCTTGAATCCTTCAATTTCATCCATGACCTTGCGTCCCAGCCGGGTTGGCGCTTTGAGCAGAAAGTAGAACAGGCAGTTGATACCCAGGAGAAACACCAATATCGGCACAAAGACCAAGCCTCTATCGAACGTGATTGACATAAAACTTATCTCTCCCAGCGTCATAACACCGGCGATACCAAGAAATATGATCGCAAACAGGCGTTTGCCCTGGCGCCAAATTCGGATAGCGGAAAAACTGAAAACGCTGGTTATCAAGATCGGTATACCGACCATCATGATTTGCTGAAGGTCAGCGATAGCTAAGCCCGTAATGGTCAGTATGGAAATAAGAAGACCCGGTACCAGCCATTTCAGGTTCCCGAAAAAGTAGTTGGCATGATATTCATCGACTAGGCGCGATTTCAGTTTATCTCGCGCTGCTGCAATCTGTTTATGATTTGCATTATCAAGTTCCAGACTGCGGGAATGACCAAGCAACGCTGCATACAGGGCTTTTTCACCAAAAGACAAAGAGCTGTTGTCACCGGCATCATCGCGCTCGATAGTCGTTGAGTGATCCGTCTGCTGGTTAATGCGTATGCGTTTCTTTACCGCCATACTGATCAGAGCCGCGGAGAACGCATGATTATCAAATCCCATTTTCAGTATGTACCGCGCAGCTGCAGGCGAAAGGCCTTTCGGCGGCTCAAAGCGCGGGATGACAGCACCACCGAGTGGGTCGCGGCCCCCCCGATACCATGCCAGAAGAAAGTACAGCAGCACCAACGCTGAGCCCAAAAAGCCGATGACCAGCTCCAGGTTGTCTTGAAGGAGATAACCAAGTTGGGCCGAAGCGTCCGGCTCGCTCACATAGCCTTTTGGCCATCCGATTACTACGGTAAGACCTGAACCGACTGGCAGAGATGCCGTGGTCGTAAGCCGCACCGAGGCATCACCCATGATCTGCGATCGGTAATCCCTGTCGGTTGCACCGGGTGGGCCGGTATAGGCTGTTACTTGGATGCGATGGGCAGGGACCATTTCAGGCAGATGAACCGTGACACTCGCACTGTCTATGTCAAAGGCCCAGTCATGGCCGGTAGCATTCCAGTAAAGCTCGTCGTGATCATCGAAGAATCCCAATTGCCGGTCGGTTTGGTATGTCAATGTATAGATATAGACGCCCTTGGCCAGCAGTTTGTTTTTTTGTCCGATATAGATGCGAACACCGTTATTCAAGTCCTTAATATGGCTTGGCTCCGGCTCACCATTTCGAGTGACGCTCACGAGATTAAAGCTGACATTGCGGTTGCGATTCTTGTGATCACGGTACTGAGTAGGAAAGTCGCGATAGATGCCACGCTTGATTTTTTGCCCTTGCGCACTGACCGTTATAGTTTCCTTAACAGTCAATACGCCGCTGGAACCTATCTGAATATCGCTATCAAACGACAGGATTCGCTCATCGGCTGCCGCGCCAGAGATGGGGGTGGTGACCGCTGCAAACGCAGCGACAAGTAATAACCAGCACCAGTGCCGGGCCATCAGAAACTGACTTCGGGTACCGCGCGTTCAGTAGCGAGTTCGATCTCAAAAAATTCCGCTATACCAAACCCAAAAGATGTCGCGATCAGGTTGCTGGGGAAAGATTCGACCAAAATGTTCCAATCCCTTACGGTGCCGTTGTAATACCGGCGTGACAACTGGACCTGTTCTTCCACCTCATGTAATTTTTGCTGCAGGTCGAGAAAATTCCCACTGGCCTTAAGATCGGGATAGCCTTCAGCAACGGCCAGTATGTTGCCAAGCGCTTTTGAAAGAATGGTCTCTTGCTGGGCGACTTGTGCGACACCGCGTTCGCCGGTCGTGCCAGTCCGGATGCGGGTCAGTGTATCCAGGGTTTCCTGTTCGTGACCCGCGTAGCCCTTGACAGTCTCAATCAGGTTTGGGATCAGGTTGTGTCGGCGCTTTAGCTGGACATCGATCCCACTCCAGGCTTCGCGTACTTCGTTCTTGCGCCGGATAAAGCGATTGTAGATCCATGCCAGCCAGGTGACTGCAAGGATCACGACCATAAGGATGATGTTGCTGGGGCCAAGTTCCATGGATTCTCCACTCCCGGTCATTCTAATCGTTTCATGCGGTCCTGGTCACACCGCAGTTCTTTATTTTGGTGTTAAACATCTTGTCAGGCGTTTTGCTAATTTTGAGATCTCGCTTGCAGTCCAGTCGAAAGTCAGGGTGATTGCACCGGTAATGAACCGGTTCGTTTTTTATGATGTGGTGCGTTGAATCCACACCCGGTTGTCGTGAAAGGCGGCACCGCCAACAGGTGCCACTGGGTCGGCACCGGTCAGCACGTTGATCCCCTTGCCGCCGGCAAAAGCGTGGTTCGGCCAGATGCTCTCCACAATAACCACACCGCGTTGTGCCGTTTCGATCACTTCTGCGCCGATCTGGATTTCCCCGCGAAGGTTGCCAAGGCGTATGGTATCGCCGGTGGCAATCTTCAGGTCACGGGCGTCATCAGGGTGCAGCATGGCACTGGGCCGCCGTTGACGACGTTTTGATGTGGGGGCTTGGGTAAAGGTCGAGTTGAGATAGTGGCGTGCGGGTGCCGTCACCAGTCGATAGGGCATTTCACTGTTCGCCTCTTCAATGACGTTCCAGTGGTCAGGCAATGTCGGCATTACCGTATTGGACGGGCCAAAGCCGTGTGGCATTAGTGCGTTCCAGTCAGGTGAGAAATGAAAGCGACCATCTGCGTGGGCAAAGCCGTCCAGATAATGGGCGTCTCGAAATTCTGGTTGGCAGTCAATCCAGCGCTTTTCCTCTAGATTCTCAAGGTTGCCCCAGCCCGAATCGCACAGTGTGCGGTCAATCAGCTCGCGCGGACTCATATCAAAGCCCGCATGATTGGCGTCAAGACGTTTGGCCAGCGCACAGATGACTTCGTGATTGGATCGGCATTCCTCGGGAGGATTGATGATCTTTGGGCCCAGGGTGATGTGCTGATGCCCGCCTGCCTGGTAGAGGTCATCATGTTCAAGGAACATGGTCGCCGGCAGGACAATATCCGCCACCTGCGCAGTTTCGGTCATGAATTGCTCATGAACACAGACAAAAAGATCCTCCCGGGCGAAACCCTCATGTACTCGGTTGAGATCTGGCGCCACCGACATCGGGTTGGTGTTCTGAATCAGCAGCGCCGTTACCCGGGGGCCGTCTCCGAGATCCTGTCGATCTCCCGTCAGGATCGGTCCGATGCGGGACTGATCGAGCACTCTTATCTGTGGATCGCGATAATCCAGGCCTTCTATCAGCGTTTTGTCCCAATGGTAGATATCGCCGTTATTGTGAAAGGCGCCTCCGCCCTCGTGGCGCCAACTGCCGGCAACGGCCGCAATCGAAAGCGCCGAATGCATATTGGCCGCGCCATTTCGCTGACGGGTAAAGCCATAACCCAGGCGGAAGAAGGTCTTCGGCGTACTGCCGATCATTGATGCCAGCGTTTCAATCTGGCTGGCCGGAACGCCGCTGATCTTCTCTGCCCAGGCCGGGTCGCGGGACGCAAGATGCGTCTCAAGCGTCTCAGGGTAGTCCGTGAATTCCTGAAGATAATCCCGGTCGGCTTTACCGTCACGAAACAGCACATGCATCAGCGCACAGGCCAGTGCGCCGTCGGTGCCGGGCCGCACACAGAGGAAAAGATCGGCCTGTTTCGCCGTTGCGTTGTTGTAAGTGTCAATAACGACGATTTTTGCACCCCGCTCGCGCCGCGCCTTGAGCGTATGGGTCATGACATTGATCTGGGTACTCGCTGCGTTGGTGCCCCAGAGGATGATGAGATCGGACTTGCCCATTTCTCTGGGATCCACACCGGCCAGCTTACCGGTACCGGCGATAAAGCCATTGAAAGACAATGCGGTGCAGATCGTGGAATAAAAGCCTGAATAGCGTTTGGCATGGCGCAGGCGGTTAATACCGTCGCGCATCACCAGGCCCATGGTCCCAGCGTAGTAGTACGGCCAGACGCTTTCGCTGCCATGGTGTTGCTCAGCACGCAGTAGGTTTTCGGCGACTTCATCGAGGGCATCATCCCAACTGATCGGCGAGAACTGACCACTTCCTTTATCGCCGGTGCGGCGCAATGGTTTTGTCAGGCGGTCAGGATGGTGGATACGCTCATGGTATCGGGCCACCTTGCTGCAGATCACCCCTGCGGTATAGGTATGTTCCGAGGCGCCTCGAATCTTGCCTATGGTGTTGTCATCAATTTTTTCGACCTCCAGCGCACAAGTCGAAGGGCAGTCGTGTGGGCACACGCTGTAATGTGTCATGGGGTCAACTCCGAGGGTCGATTGGTAATTGGGTGCAAATCCCCGCCAACTCTTCAAATGCCAAAGCGGCCGACAGTAGTCGGGACTCTTGGCGAGGCGCAGCTACGATCTGTAAACCTACCGGCAGACCACTTTGGGTAAAGCCGCACGGTATCGACAGCGCCGGTGCACCGATAACGGTAAATGCATAGGCGATCGAACACCACTCGATATAGTTAGAAAATTTGTAATCGCCGATCCGTTCAACAAAGCGTTGTTCTACCGGGTACGGAGGCACTACAGTCGCTGGTGTCAGGATCAGGTCAGTCTGTGCAAAAAACCGCTGCGCTCGCTGGTAGATCTGTGAGCGGGCAACCATGGCCGCCATGATTTCATCCGCGGTGAGCGCCAGGCCTTTCTCCACGTTCCAGACAATCTCGGGCTTGAAGACCGAACGGTTGGCTTCCAGTAACGGGCCAAAACTGGCGGCATAGGACATGGCGCGGTGTACCTGAAAGACCTCTTGTAGACCAGAAAAGTCTGGGTGGTCGTGTTCGACGATCGCCCCCAGTTCGGAAAAGCGCATGGCGGCGCGCTCACAGATCTGGGCGACTTCCGGGTCAACCGGGGTCACCCCAAGATCGGTCGAAAAGGCGATACGCGGCGGTACCTGGCGTTGCAGGGCATTTTCTTCAAAAGAAATGGAAGGGTCATCCAGAGACATCGGATCACGGGCATCGTACCCAGCCATCACATCGAGCAGCAGCGCTACATCTGCCACGTTTCGGGCCATGGGGCCATCGGTTGCCATATGGTTAAAGGCCAGGTTGCCAGGGTCCGAGGCCACACGGCCCTGGCTTGGGCGTAACCCGGCTACGGCGCAGAAACTGGCCGGGTTACGTAAAGAGCCGCCGAGATCTGAGCCTGTGGCCAGCCATGCCATACCTGTGGCAAGGGCAACTGCTGAGCCGCCAGAAGATCCGGCAGCCGAAAGGGCTGTGTTCCACGGGTTGCGGGTAAAGCCAAACACGTCGTTAAAGGTATTGGCTCCTGTACCGAACTCGGGGGTGTTGGTTTTGGCATAGACAATGCCTCCGGCCGCCTCGATTCTTTCCACCAGCAGATCGGATGTTTCGGGCACATGGTCATGGTAGACCATGGAACCCCATGTGGTCCGTACCCCGGCAACGGCGATCAGATCTTTGATTGCCACCGGTATTCCAGCGAGCGGTAGGGTAGAGAAATCCCGTGATTGAGCCCGCTCCCGAGCCCGGTCAAAGCATAAGGTCGGTACGGCATTGACGGCTTGGTCAACCGCGGCAATACGCTCTTCAAGAGCATCCAGCAGTTGCAAAGGTGAGATGTCTTTGCTGCGCAACAGTCTATGCACCTCGCGCGCCGACAGTTTGATCAATTCATTAGTCATAGTATTAGGTTACCGAGAGCCTGACATCGCCAGGCAGGTCATATTCAGCAAGCAGTTCTTCTCCGGGTGCGCTGTCATAGATGTCGGTCATGACGCCGGTCGTGATCACCTCACCGGCCATCAGGGTGATGCCCATCGCGTTCAGATGATTGGCCAGCCATGCCACAACCGCAAATGGCCCGCCGTCTACGTTGGTGGCACACCCCTCACGCACGACCCGGCCGTTTGCCGTCAGGCTGACTTGGGCATCCTCAACTTGTTGTTGTGACCAGTTGGTGATTTCATTTCCCAGCACCAATTGGCGATGGACGCCGTTATCGGCGATCGCACTGAGAACACCCATCAGCGGCCAGGTGGAAAAACGACTTTCAACGATTTCGATGGCAGGCATTACCCCACCAATATGCTCGATGACATGATCCGTGGTCCAAACCTTTCCTGGCGCCAGGTCGCGGGCGATGCGCACGGCGATTTCGGGTTCGATACCGATCATATGCAATGCACTGGCATCGATGGATGCGGGGGAAGATACAACCTGGCTTTCAAAGCAGCGGCCGCTGAAGGGAAAGTCCAGTTTGAGCATTTGTCGGGCAGTGATGTTGGTACAGCCGACTTTGTAACCGATCGTGGGGCCGATCTCGTTACTGAGGAGTCCCACCAGTTGCGCCTGGGCAGCGTAGGCATCGGTCAGATTGTTCGGCAGCGCCTCGGCCGGCAGAGCCGTCAGCGCCTTGCCCGGACGGCGTGCCTGATAGAGCATCTGGGCGGCAAGTTGTGAGCTTGACATCGGAGGATTCCTGAGCAAAAAGCACACGATATCTACAAGTGTAGCCTGGCGCAAGGCCAGTTTCCGAGCAGCTTGTTGTAGTGTTTTTTCTGGTAACTGGCGTGTGGCGCCGATATCATTACGCGTTCTCTTCCAATTCAGAAATTGTTTCAAGACTATGTCTTCTCAGTCACAACTTTTCGAACCACTCCAGATCCGCGGCGTGAGTCTGCCCAACCGCCTGGTTATCTCTCCTATGTGCCAGTACAGCGCTGATGATGGCCTGGCGAATGACTGGCACCTGGCGCACCTGGGCAAGTTAGCCCAGGGCGGCGCGGCGGTCGTGTTTACCGAGGCAGTCGCAGTTCAGCGCCGCGGTCGCATTACTCATGGCGATTTAGGCATTTGGGCTGATGCCCAGGCCCAGGCTCTGGCAGGGATTGCCCGGTTTATCTCCAGCATGGGGTCGGTGCCGGCGATCCAGCTGGCACATGCCGGGCGCAAGGCTTCCATGCAGCGGCCCTGGCATGGCAACGGACCGCTCGACGACAGTGATCGGGCTCGCGGCGACGAGCCCTGGCCAGTGGTTGGGCCTTCGGCTATCGCTTTGGGCGAGGGGTGGCTGGTGCCATCGGAGATGACCCAGGCCGAGATTGCCCAGGTGGTTGAAGATTTTGCCGCCGCTGCACGCCGAGCTGATAACGCAGGCTTTGGTATTGCCGAGGTGCATGCGGCACACGGGTATCTGGCTGCGAGTTTTCTCTCACCCATCAGCAATCATCGTACCGATATCTATGGCGGTGACCGGGCGGGCCGGTCTCGCATGCTGCTTGAAACGGCGGAAGCCGTGCGCGCTGCCTGGCCCCACGACAAGCCGCTGTTTGTAAGGGTGTCTGCGGTGGATGGTGCGCCGCAGGGTTGGTCACTGGAGGATACGGTTGCTCTGGCTAAGGATCTGAAAGGTCTTGGTGTTGATGTCATTGACTGCTCTTCGGGCGGAATCCTTGGTTCGGCCACAGCTGCCAAGGGTCCGCCGCCGCAACCGGGTTTCCAGGTACCCTATGCGCAGGCAGTCAAGGAAGAGACGGGTCTGATGACTCAGGCAGTGGGATTTGTGCTGACCCCTCACCAGGCTGAGGATATCGTCGCAAAAGGGCAAGCCGATCTGGTTGCCATTGGCCGCGAGGCGCTGGATGATCCCAACTGGCCACTGCATGCCGCTTTGGCACTGGATGCTGATCAGGCATGGGAGCATTGGCCGGTGCAATATGGCTGGTGGCTGTCGCGCCGAGCCAAGGTACTGCAGGCGTTGCGAGAGACGACAACGACGGCATAAGGAAGTTTGCGGTTTTGGCTGTTGTCGCAGCGGCACAGTAACAGTAATAGTTGCGGGATCGACCATACTTTAAAACCCGCGTGGCAGTGAAAAGTTGCCAGGACAAATACGAACACAAAGAAGAAGAAAGCCATCGGAGATGAAGTAATGCAAGCCACTGTTGTCAGTTCATGGAATGATTTTGACCCCTTGAAGCACGCTATTGTTGGACGGGCAGATTTTACCTGTATCCCCCCGTCCGAACTGGCCACCGAGGCCAAGATTCCAGACGATAGCGACATGCGGGGCATGTGGGGACCACGTCCTTTGCGTACTATCGAGCAAGCCAACCAGCAGCTCGATCAGCTGGTCGGCATATTGGAAGGGCGTGGTATCCGGGTCGACCGGCCAGAGCCGATCCAATGGAATCAGGCAGCAATCACGCCAGATTTCACAACCGGCTCGATGTTTGGTTGTATGCCACCGCGGGATGTCCTTTTGACTGTGGGTAAGGAGATTCTGTCTGCACCCATGTCATTTCGTTGCCGCTACTGGGAGTATCTGGCGTATCACTCGCTGATGCAGCGCTATTTCGATGAAGACCCGGGTTTTCGCTGGGAGCAGGCACCTCGCCCACGACTGACAGACGATGCATACCAGGCCGGCTACTTTGATGAGATCACAATAGAAGAGCGCTTAAAGCGCACGGCGGCACTTGATTTCGTCACCACCGAGCACGAGCCGCTTTTTGATGCGGCTGATGTGTTACGTATTGGGAAAGATCTGTTTTGTCAGCATGGGCTCACCACTAATCGTCGCGGCATGCAGTGGCTGCAGCGCCATTATCCCGATCACAGAGTGCATGCCGTGAATTTTCCCGGCGACCCCTACCCGATTCATATCGACGCGACCTTTGTGCCGTTGCGGCCAGGTCTTATTATGAATAACCCCAACCGCAAACTTCCCGAAGACCAACGAAAGATTTTTGAGGCTAACGACTGGCAGATCATCGATGCGGCACAACCCTCCAATGATTCACCGCCGCCGCTGTGTTATTCCAGTGTCTGGCTTTCGATGAACGTGTTGATACTGGATCACAAAACGGTGATCGTGGAGGCCAGCGAAGTCAAACAGATCGAGCAACTCGACAAACTCGGTTTTGAGGTATTGCCGCTAGCGTTTCGTGATGCCTATCCTTTCGGCGGTGGGTTGCACTGCGCAACTGCCGATGTGCTGCGCGAGGGATCGTGTGAAGACTACTTTTCCAAGCAGGTGGGTGGAACACGGATATAGCCTATGAGGTCAGTGGCTGGACTGTTGCCTGACTCAACCCTCACGCGCTTTCTGGTATAGGCGAGCGCAACATCACCAGCGCACGACCGGCGACGGCTACGAGTACCAGCGAGCCCCCGGCAAGGGCGGTGGCGCTTGGACGCTCGCCAAAGCCCAGCCAGACCCATATCGGCCCCAGAGCGAACTCAATGAGGACGATGAGCATGATCTCGGCGCTCGCCACGTAGCGTGAACTCTGGATGAACAGAAAATGTACCACCGTCACGATAATGCCGCCCCAGAGCAGGCAGATCAGACTGTCGTGCACCGTCAGGTGATAATCAAAGCCGGCACCCGTGAGCCCGATACACATGCTAATGGCTCCACCCATGAAGCTGACAGGCAGCATATTTCGGTCCTTCGCCAGGCGCAGGAATATCACGAACATCGAAAAAAACACCGCACACAAAAGCGCCAGGGCATTACCCAGCACTGAACCCCCGCCCAGCCCATCGACAACCATGATACCGATACCGATCATAGCTACCGCGATGGCTATGAGCGTTGAGCGGGACAGTTTCTCGCGCAGTATGAGCCAGGCAAGCACTGCGGTGATGAGTGGACAGGCGCTCAGCGTAAACAGGGCATTGGCGATTGTCGTGTGGGTCATTGCCAAGATCACTGTAGGATTAGCCAGGCCCAGGCAAACGCCAGCGCCGAGGCCAAACCAACCACAGTCCAAAAACATTCGCGGCAACCGCCAGCGGTAACGCAAGATCAGCATAGCCAGCACCGCGAACGTAAAGAACGCCTGGCGTCCGAAAATAACCTGCCACTCGTTTGCTGTTTCGATACTGCGCAGCATGAAGCCGTTGACGGAGATCAGCAGGCTGCTGCAGGCAATCAGCGGCACCGCGAAACGCTCGGAGAACGTGCGCGCTGGGGTTGTCGCGTAGGCGGTCATGGCGTGCGTGTGGGTCCGGAATAAAGTGTGGCTATGGACAACCCCACCAGAGTCGCAATGATGAGGCTCCCGCCAATCAATGTCTGCTGGCTCGGTATCTCTCCCAGTACCAGCCAGACCCAAAGTGGCGCAAGCAACGCTTCCAGGCGCATGATGAGGCTTGCCTCTGGTGCAGAGATATACCTTGGACTCAAAGTGATCAGCGCCACACTCACGGGCACGATCACCAGCCCCAACAGCAACATAAAGGCCAACGCTTGCCCGTGGACACTTGTCGGAGCGGCAAAAGGCCAAGCCACCAGGCAGACGAGCGTGCCGCTCCAGGCCATTGCCGGAATCATGCTTATGGCACGGTGTTTACGAATCATGACGAAGTTGAATGCCAGCGAAAAGCTGACAGCTAACGCAGCGAGATCACCGGCGGTGCCGCCACCTTCCATACTGCCCGAGAAAACCAGGGCCAGGCCAATGACGATAATCACGGCCGCCAGCCAGGTGCGAAGCGTAATGGGCTCATGAAAAACAAAGTGGCTCAGCAGAGCCGCTATGAGGGGCGAAACACTCATGATCACCAGTGCATTGGCCACCGCCGTATTCATGATCGCGAAAACGAAACATAAAGAGCCGCCTGCAAAAATAACAGCAACTGTTATGCCGTGTCGGCCGATACTGAAAAGCCGTCTCCAGCCCTGAGGGCGATCCAGCGCCGATGTAATGAGGATCAGCCCAAGTGCGGAAAGGCCTCCACGGTAGAAAACCAGCGTCCATACGTCGGCATTAATTAACCGCAGCAACAGGCTGTCGGGACTGATCAGGATAATGCCGCTAAGGCAGAGCGCGACGCCCTTGAATTGATCCGTTTTGTTGCTCATGGCCGCGCATTCTATAGAATGTGCTTACCCGCCCGGGAAAACTTTTCTGATCGGCTCGCAAGTGAAAATGCATCGTGGCACAGATGATGCTGCGGGTGAGCAAGGCCACTCAATACGCTGGTGTGTATTTAGGGTTTCTTTAAAAACTTCCGGCGTTGAAGTCGTGCACAGCCTGGATGATCTCCTCGTGAGTGTTCATGACGAAGGGTCCATGGCGTGAGACTGGCTCACCAATCGGGTCGCCTGCGACCAACAGAAAACGACAGGCGTGATCATCTGCGAGCACATTCACTTGTTTTCCGGGTCCGAGCACCGCAAGTTGACGACTTGATACCGTACGGCTATTTTGCGTTTCGCGTCCGCCAATAGTTATAGCGCCGTCAATAACAAACACGAAAGCCGATTGATCTGGTCGCAGTGACTCAATAAATTCACTGCCCGGGGGCATACTGATATCCAAATACAATGGTCGGGTTACCACGTTGGCGACTGGGCCCCGGGTACCGCCCGAGGTCGTTCCTGTGATGACACGTATCTTGACTCCGTTGTCGCGAATTTCCTCGGGGATATCATCGGCGGGAAATTCGCGGTAATCGGGAGGGCTCATCTTCAAACGGCTCGGCAGGTTGACCCACAATTGAAAGCCGGCCAGGCGACCGTGTTCCTGTTCGGGCATCTCCGAGTGGATGATGCCGCGTCCGGCGCTCATCCACTGTATACCGCCGGCCTCAATAACGCCGCCGTGCCCGGTACTGTCTTCATGGCGCATTCTACCGGCGAGCAGATAAGTCACGGTCTCGAACCCACGATGGGGGTGAGCAGGAAAGCCGGCAATATAGTCATCCGGATTATCTGATTCGAAAAAATCCAGCATCAAAAACGGATCCAGGTGATCCAGTTGTGCTGAGCCGATATACCGGGTCAGGCTGACTCCGGCACCATCGGACGTGGCCACGCCAGAGATGATCTTGAGAACTGTGCGCAGTTGGCTTGTCGATCGATCTGACGTTTGCTCTGTCATGGCGTTAGTTCAATAAGATTTGGCAACCTGTTTGACCATTGGGGTAATTGGGTTCTTGGGCAAGGTTCGGATTTTCTTCTTAAGTTTTGAGATAGCGCTGATGCATGGGCGACACCTCAAGAATCCCGGCGGATCGGAAAATCCAGCATGATTCCAGAATTTTCTCTGACATCAGGAGTCTACCGGCAACACGACGCCGAAAGTGTCACCCCCGGATTCCAGAAACGCTCTTTCTTCGGGCGTAGATACTCTGCCAAGAATGGCATTGCGGTGGGGAAACCGGCCAAAGCGCTCAATAATGTCGTAATGCCTGTTGGCGTAATCCAGCGCGGTCTGTGCAGCTTGTTGGTAGGGCTCAAGGCACCGCCCAGCTAGGATTCGATAGAGCTCTACTGCGCGAATCTGGTCATCCATTGCTTCGGAGTGCTCAAAGGGTAAAAACAGGAAAACCTGCTCGATCGGATGCAGGTCCAGATGAGCATCCTGATCTACAACCTTGCGAGCGAGGTCTAGCGCTGCACTGTCATAGTCAAACGCATGCGCTGTATTGCGATACATATTTCGCGGAAACTGATCCAGGACCAGTATGAGTGCCAGCGTATTTCTGACGTCGTTGCTCCAGTGGTCCAGGTCTCCACCTATCGCAAGATCCGGTAGCCGGTGAAACCGGGCTCTAATCTCATTATCGAACTTGGAATCAGGCACAAACCAGACTGCTTGGCGGCCAGCCAGTTTGTCCACTGAGTCCAGAGAATCTGCGAACCAGAAGTTCAGTATTTCAAGCGGGCCTGTCACGGGGTTCCTGGTTGGTTTGGATCGGTAGGGGATGGAGATTACTCAGTGCCTGCATTGACCAGCTTGGGATGGCCATTGCCCAGAATTCATCAACGTTACGGCAAGACTCATGCAAGGGCTGTTGACCCAGCCATGTCCAGGCCGCATGCAGCGCAGGCAATGGTCTTGTGGACTGTACTGGACGGGCGTCATCACGCTTGCTGATCTTGCGACCGTCACGGTCTCGTACCAGGGGTACGTGGGCATAGGTAGGGGTTGGGTAGTCCAGCAGTTGCTGCAGGTAGACCTGGCGCGGTGTTGATAAGGCAAGATCGGCGCCGCGTATCACATGAGTTACCTGGTCAAGAAAATCATCGACAACCACCGCGAGTTGATAGGCAGTAAAGCCGTCGGCGCGTCGGATAATAAAGTCGCCACTGTCGCATTCAAGATTCTGGTTAACGGTGTTACAGATCTGGTCGTGGATCTTAATTTCCCGGTCGTCAGTACGCAAACGCAAACGCAACGATACCTGCCCAGATCCGGTACCGTCCCAGGTGCGGCAGGTGCCTGGATAGATGATACCGTCTTTGCCATGCCGACCAGCAGCTTCGATCTGCCGCCTTGAACACCGGCATGGATATGCCAGGCCGCGCTGGCGCAATTGGTTAATGGCTTTGTGGTAGTGGTCTTCGCGCTGCGACTGCCAGTGTACGATTCCATCCCAGTTAAAACCGAAAGCCTTCAGCGTGACCATGAACTCTTCGGCTGCCCCAGGGACTGTGCGACCCTGGTCAACATCATCGATGCGCAACAGCCATGTGCCATTGTGGTGCTTGGCATCGGCGAAGCTCGCTACGGCCGCTACCAGTGAGCCAAAATGCAGCTGTCCGGTTGGTGATGGAGCGAAACGGCCTACGTATGGTTCTCGCGAATCCTTTTGCGAGGCAGGTTGATAGATGGCTGGGTCAACCGTTGGGCACATGGTTCCACCACGACGAGTCCTTCAGAGCCCGGCGCAGTGGTGTATCCACCTCGACAGGCGCGTTGTCAATGTACTGCCGAGCCTCGCTAAGTCCATCACCGCTCAGCGCCCAGAGGTGGTCCATGGCGGCCTGCAGATCGAACCGACGGCCAGTCAGTGCCTCGAAGTTGCGTGTGCCGTCGGTCCATACCGCGCCGTCGTAGTTGGAGTTTTGTATCCAGTTCCAGAGAGTTTCCCGGGTGGTTTCATGAGCTGAATGCGAATCGCCCGTAATCGAGTCAACAAAACCAATATTGTCGATGGTAGTTCGTTCACGGGCGGCCAGGTCGGCTACCGCCTCTTCCAGAGTTTCGCGGGTACTGTCAATCACGCAGGTTGGGCACGACAGCCCGTCGGCATGGTCGATTCCCAGTGCCAGTGCGTGTTGGCGTTTGCGGGATACCAGGGAGAATTCCAGCGGCAGGATAGGGCCGTAGTACATTTGCCAGTCACCTGTCACATGTGGCGCAAGATCATCGAGATCCCAGATCAAAGAGCCAAAACCGATGACAGCCAGTCGAGT
>JABINT010000006.1 GCA_018698075.1 Acidiferrobacteraceae bacterium | reverse complement strand
TCACTCAGCAGCGCCAGTATCTGTGCCTGGGTGGTAACGTCAACTGCGGTCGTGGGTTCGTCGGCAATCAGCAGATCGGGCTCGTTGGCCAGCGCCATAGCAATCATGACCCGTTGGCGCTGCCCGCCGGACAGCTGATGGGGCCAGGCTTTGAGTTGGCGTTTGGGGTCACGGATGCGGACCAACTCCAGCAGTTCAAGGGCGCGTTGTCGGGCCCGATCAATGCTCATCCCTTTGTGCAGTATCAGGGTTTCGCAGATCTGTTTTTCCACTATATGTAGCGGATTCAGTGAGAGCATGGGCTCCTGGAAGATCATGCCAACCCGATCACCACGGACGCGGTGCAGTGTCTGGGTATCTGCACCCAGTAGCTCGTCACCGCGAAAGCGAATACTGCCGCGCGGGTGGCTGGCGCGGGGGTAGGGCAGTAGCCCCAGCACGGACAGCGCCGTGACCGACTTACCCGAGCCGGACTCGCCCACGAGCGCAACACTCTCGCCACGACTCACCTCCAAAGAGACATCACGTACTGCGTCAATTACCCCGCTGGGCATGGAAAAGCGTACCGACAGTTGATCGATCTTAAGCAGCGGTGCGCTCGAGCGGGTGTTTTCTGCCATCATGAGTCCACCGTCTTGCGGGGATCAAAGGCATCGCGCACTGCTTCACCGACAAAGATCAGCAGGCTCAGCATGGCGCCGATCACAAAAAACCCGGTGAGCCCCAGCCATGGGGCCTGCAGGTTAGCCTTGCCCTGTGCCAGCAGTTCACCCAGTGAGGCCGAGCCGGGCGGCAGGCCGATGCCGAGAAAATCGAGCGAGGTGAGCACCGTAACGGAGCCGGCCAGGGTAAAGGGTATAAAAGTAATAGTGGCAACCATGGCGTTGGGCAGCACATGGCGGAACATAATGACCCGGCTGCTCACCCCCAGTGCCTGGGCCGCACGCACGTATTCGAAATTACGCGCCCGCAGAAACTCGGCCCGCACCACACCCACAAAGCCCATCCACGAGAACAGCAGCAGCAGGCCCAGCAGCCACCAGAAATTGGGTTCGACCACGCTCGCCAGAATGATCAACAAGTACAGTGTGGGCAGTCCCGACCAGACCTCGATAAAGCGCTGCGCCAGCAGGTCGGTCCAACCACCGAAGTAGCCCTGCATGGCACCAGCGGCAACGCCGATGATGGCACTGATTATGGTCAGTACGAAGCCAAACAGCACCGAGATACGAAACCCATAGATCGCGCGTGCCAGCACATCGCGGGCCTGATCATCGGTGCCGAGCCAGTGCTGAAGATCCGGCGGGGCAGGTGCCGGTACCGGCAGGTCCCAGGCGACCGTCTGATGGTGATAGCGGATGGGCGGCCACAACATCCAGCCCTTGGCATTGATCAGTTCGGCAAGGTAGGGATTACGGTAATCGGCTTCGGTCAGAAAGTCACCACCAAAGACGGTTTCCGGATAAGCTTTAAAAATCGGGGCGTAGATCTGGCCATCGTAGACCACGATAAAGGGCTTGTCGTTGGCGACGAACTCGGCAAAAAGCGAGACCGTGAACAGAACCAGGAAAATCCACAATGACCACCAACCGCGCCGGTTGGCGCGAAAGTTATGCAGCCGCCGCTGGGTCAATGGGCTGAAACGCTCTGCCTTCACTTAGCCCTCCCGACTATCGAAATCAATTCGCGGATCAATCACGGTGTACATGAGGTCACCGACCAGGCTCATCAGCAGGCCCAACAAAGAGAAGAAGAACAGCGTGCCGAACATCACCGGGTAATCACGGGCGAACGCGGCCTCAAAACCCAGTAGGCCCAGACCGTCCAGCGAAAAAATAATCTCAATTAACAACGAGCCGGTGAACAGGATGCTGATAAAGGCACTGGGAAAGCCGGCGATCACGATCAGCATGGCATTGCGGAACACGTGGCCATAGAGTACGCGACCTTCGGCCAACCCCTTGGCCCGTGCGGTCAGTACGTACTGCTGGTTGATCTGGTCGAGGAAGGAGTTCTTGGTCAACATGGTGAGGGTGGCAAAACCGCCGATCGTCATCGCCACCACCGGCAGCGTGATATGCCAGAAGTAGTCCGTAATGCGTGCCGGCCAGGAGAGCACTTCCCAGTTCTCCGAAGTCAGCCCCGCGAGCGGAAACCAGTCGAGGTAGCTGCCCCCGGCAAAGAGCACCAGCAGAAACACGGCAAACAAAAAGCTCGGGGTCGCGGTGCCGATCACGATCACCAGACTGGTTGCAACGTCAAAACGGCTGCCATCGCGCACTGCCTTGGCAATACCCAGTGGAATTGAGATCAGGTAGACCAGCAGCGTGGTCCATATCCCCAATGAGATTGATACCGGCATCTTGTCCAGCACCAGGTCTACTACCGCACGATCCCGATAGAAACTCTCACCGAAATCGAATACCAGATAGCGCTTCATCATGGTGATGAAGCGGACATGCAGGGGCTGGTCAAAGCCAAAGCGCACTTCCAGTTCGCGGATAAAGTCAGGGTCCAGCCCCTGTGCGCCGCGGTACTTGCTGCTGAGTGACTGGCCGGCAGAGGCGCTTGACAGGGTCTCGCTGGCGCCCGTGCGTGTGACTCGCTCAGTGATATCCGAGCCGACACCGGTTAATTGAGAAATGATCTGTTCGACCGGCCCGCCAGGGGCCACCTGGATGATCGCAAAATTGATCACCATAATCGCAAAAAGCGTGGGAATCATCAGCAACAGACGACGGATGATGTAGGCTGTCATAGGCGATCTTGTGCCGGGACCAGGAAGTTGCGCGCGACTACGCCACAGGCCTACTGGCGCGCCTGGTGCAGCGCCTGCGCGCGGGCTTCATCAAACCACCAGCGGCTGGTCATAACCCCGGTGCGCACCGGCTCTGCCGGGCGGCCGAACTTGTCCCAGTACAGTACCCGGTCTGCACGGATATGCCAGTGTGGCACCACGTAGTGCCCCCACAGCAACACCCGGTCAAGTGCCCGGGTGCGCTGGTTGAGTTGCTGGCGTGATTCCGATTGCAGTATCAGTTCGATCAGTTGGTCCACCACTGGGTCTGCGATACCGGCGAGATTGCGACTGCCCTGGGTCTTCGCCGCCTGTTGGCTCCAATACTCTTGTTGTTCGTTGCCGGGTGTTTCGCTTTGGCCCCAGACCCATACGATCATGTCAAAGTCAAACTGGCGAAACCGGTTAATGTATTGGCTTTCATCCACCAGACGGACCTTTGTCTCGATCCCGAGGCGCTTGAGGTTGCGGATGTACGGCAGCACCACCCGCTCAAAGGCCGGGCTCACCAGTAGAATCTCAAAGCGAAAAGGCTCACCGCTTGTCCCGTTGACGAGCTTGAGGTCTTTGACGACCCAGCCGGCCTCATGCAGCAGCGCAGTTGCCCGGCGCAGGGTGGCACGCGACCAGCCGCTGCCATCTGTGACAGAAGGCAAATAGGCTTCGCCGAAGACCCCATCGGGCACCCGTCCGCGAAAGTGTTCCAGAATTGCCAGTTCTTCGCCACTGGCTACACCGCTTGAAGCCAGATCAGAGTTGGAGAAAAAACTGGCAGTACGGGTGTACTGGCCGTTGAACAGGTTGCGATTGGTCCACTCGAAATCAAACGCCAATCCCAACGCTTCGCGCACCCGGACATCAGCGAACCGGGCCCGCCGGGCATTCATCACAAAGGCTTGCATGCCGGTGGGCATGCGGCGCGCCACCAGTTCTTTTTTCAGCCAGCCTTTTTCAACCGCCGGCACTTTGTAATCTTCGGCCCAGGCTTTGGCCTGGTTTTCGGCCCGAAAGTCGATGTCTCCGGCTTTGATGGCCAGGCGAATCGGGGTAGCGTCCCGGAAAAAATGGGTACGAATGAGATCAAAGTTATCCAGTCCACGGCGCACGGGAAGATCACGGCCCCAATAGTCGGTGACACGCTCCTGCACGGTGTAGCGTCCGGCCTCGAACTGTTTGATGCGGTATGGCCCACTGCCGAGTGGTGGCTCCAAAGTGGTGGCACCAAAGTCGCGGTTGGCCCAGTAGTGTTTGGGCAGGATGGGCAACTGGCCGACAATCAGCGGCAACTCGCGGTTGCCTGATTCCTTAAAATTGAAACGAACACGGCGCGTGTCCAGCGCCTCGACGGTACTCACCGCGCTGTAGTAGAAACGGTATTGCGGTTTTCCCTGGCTGACCAGCGTTTCGAAGGACCAGACAACATCATCGGCGGTGATGGGTACGCCGTCGTGCCAACGGGCTTGTGGGCGCAGGTGAAAGATCACCCAGGCGCGGTCGGGCGGCCATTCGATGGCACTGGCAACCAGGCCATAGCCGGTAAAAGGCTCGTCAGCGCTGGTCACCAGCAGCGTTTCCACTGATCCGGTGCTGACAGCATTGCCTTTGGGAATGAACGGGTGGAAACTGTCATAGGTTCCCTGGGATGCAAGGCGCAAGGTGCCGCCCTTGGGTGCGTCGGGGTTGACGTAATCAAAGTGGGTGAAGCCTTCCGGGTAGCGGGGGGTTTCGTTGTCAAACATGGCAATGGCATGACCACGCAGCACATCACCGACCGTCACCGTGACCGGACCCAGGACGAACAGCAGGCAGACAAACCATCGCATGATGAGATTATTATATCCGGGCACGGAGGCGATTCGGTTGCACCCACACACTCTCACACTCTTCATGACAGTAATTGTTCAGCGCTCTTGTATGTCACGAGTTTTCCGTCAATGAAACCCCGTGTCTTTGGCTTCAGTCGCGCTGTACTGCGTTGGTACCGCGCCCATGGGCGCCATGGCTTGCCCTGGCAGCGCGATCGGGATCCTTATCGCATCTGGGTTTCTGAGATCATGTTGCAGCAGACCCAGGTGGTTACGGTGATTC
>JABINT010000023.1 GCA_018698075.1 Acidiferrobacteraceae bacterium | reverse complement strand
TGTGCCCCCAGGATATCCATGGTGTACAGATGGGCGAACGATTGCATCGCGCCTTCGACAATACCAAACATCGCTGATGAAAGAAGGACCGTGGGTGCGACAACAAACACCGCCGCTAAGCCCACAACGATTCCCTGTTTGGGGCCGCCAAGTTTGACATCAAGCCTCCGCGCAGGCGCCAGCAAAACAGCCGCAACGACAATCGCCACCAACCCACAACCGAAAGGCCAGTAAGTGTCGGGGTCTAGATAAGCGCCGAGCAAAGGACCCACAGCCCAACCGGCCATGCCGACCGTTACATAGATACCCATCCACCGTCCGCGGACTCGGTCATTGACAATCTGGTTCATCCACGTGTCACCAGCCGTAAACAATAGCGAGTTGCCCATACCCAGGAGGAACCGGATCAACATCCAGGTTTCGAAACTGCGAAACGTCGGCAAAGCTATCAACATTATCGCGACTACTATCAGGCCTAGCGCAATGGTTTTGAAAAATCCCATAGCCGGGATGATGCGCGGTGCGGCCAGTGCAACCACCATAATTCCGCCAAACTGGACTGCCGCATTAATGCCGATCATGGATTCGCTATAGCCCTGATTGCGTAGCGCTTCAGCTAAGATCGGCCAGGTCAAGGAACTGGCGATTGACACAACCGCCAGGGTAGCGATGAGTGCGCTTATGCAGCGGATTCTTTGCCGTGGGGACAACTCACTCATGGTGCAACTGATCTCCCGCTTATTCGGGGCTTGCAGGTTACCGGCATTTGACCAGGAAAGGGCTCAGAACGGTGAGCAAAAATGGCGAGAAAACTGGCTCCCTGGGCAAGATCGAACTTGCGATATATGGAGTTACACTCCACCGTTCCAGCCACGGATAGTTCAAATAAACGCCGACAAACAGGCATAAACCTAAACTCTGATTCTGCGCTGGTAAGTTGTTTTTCGATCGTTTCGCGACTAAAAGGTGGTTGAGTTGGTGATACTTTAGTGACACTACCAAAACCGGGGAGCAGCGGATCGACTGATGCTCTATCAAACCAGTTTACTCAATGGGCAGGTTTAGCGCCTTTAGCTCCGACTCCCGAAGCGACAAATCGGAGTTGAGGAAAAACTCGTCAAGCTGCGGCGGCGCCACTGACGTTGCCGAGAGCATATCGTGTACCTGACCACGATGATGAATCTGGTGCGTGAACAGATGTGCAAGCACGCTCCCGACAGGCTCTGTGTACTGTGTACCGTCCAAAAGCCTGAACGAGACCACTGAGCTAAGCGTTTCGGGCGTCGCAGCCGCGCAGTACTCGATCAGCGCTCTATCGGCTGTCGCCTGATCCTCCACTAGTGGCGCGAGCTCTTTGTGCAATTCGTCTCCAACATCGGCGGGCAGGTACTGCTCTCCAGTTAAACGCTCTAAGTAAAGCCAATCTACAAAAACGATGTGATCCAGGTGGATGTGTATGGAGCCGAAAAAACTAGGGCGGTTCGCGTAGTACTCCGGGGAGGGAAGACGCAAACATGCCGAATGCAGCCGATGATTGCTCCAGTGGTTGTTTCTGGCTTGGGCCATGAGGTAATCGCCGAGTCCAGGACACAATGCGTCTTCATTCATGCTTTGATCCTCGCTGTCTTCCACGGCTCTTCGGAAAGTCTAACTGGGGTTAACTGTGCTTGTGAACAGACGGGCATAAAAGCGCCAGAACCAGAACTGCCGTCTGAATCAGTTTTAGGCGCGGCGGTACATTAAACAAATGTGTTGGTCATAACAACCTCTAGGCACCACTGGGATACACCCATGTTGCAGACGATAGCCCGCAACAGACAGCGGCAAAGTTGCCAAACATTGAGACAGTAGGGGAGAACAGATAATTTAAATGTACAAAAACATCGAGAAAACTGGCTCCCCGGGCAAGACTCGAACTTGCGACATATGGATTAACAGTCCACCGTTCTACCAACTGAACTACCGGGGATCGCAGGGTCGGCAATGCTACTGTCGGATGTGGTTTTGGTCAAGCGGGCAAATCGATCTATTGGGGTTTTACGGACATTGAACCGGCTTGTTGCCTGGAGCCTGTGCCGACAATCTGGCACGTCCAGTAAGGTGAACAATCACGGCGCGTCGGTTGCTCGATGTCAGGCCACAAATCCGGAAATGGCCATTCGGCCATGCACTACCGTCGGGCTTAAATAAGAGTCGGTCGGGGGTGCGCCAGCCAATGGTGAGATCGGAACTTCCGGCGCCGGCCAGGATAGGTCTCTCATCCGGATCCAGAATATAGTTTTGATTAGGGTCGCCAAACGCGATCCAACCCCCTGACCATCCGTTGCCAGTCGCGCATCCTTCAGAGGTGTCCCCGGGGCACAGCGTTACCGGGCGACCTTGCCTGACCGCCTCGAGTCGAGCCAGGGCAAGATGGTGGATCAATCGTTTTGCTGCGCGGTCAACGCGAATTTGGTCGATATTTGGGTTATAGGCGCTGGCGCTGTAAAGCCCTAGGATGGCGAAGATAGATAGGCAGATCATAAGTTCAATCAAGCTGAAGCCGCAGCTTGGGTTCGAGACTTTGCGGCGAATGGAAGATAATAGGGGCCTACCGTTTTTGTACATATATCCAATAGTCCGACATTACCCGGGATTGTTCTGTGAAGAAGCGCACTGAAATATGACTCGCCCGTTCGCCGTTGAAAGTCCGTTTGTGCCCGCTGGAGATCAACCTGAGGCGATTGCCAAGCTAAAGGATGGCCTTGTTGCAGGGGAGGCGTTCCAGACCTTGCTTGGGGTTACCGGTTCGGGAAAAACCTTCACAATCGCGCATGTCATTGCAGATTTGAATAGACCTGCGTTGATGCTAGCTCCAAACAAAACTCTGGCTGCCCAGCTTTATGCAGAGATGCGGGAGTTCTTTCCAAGTAATTCGGTTGAGTATTTTGTTTCTTATTATGATTATTACCAGCCTGAAGCCTATGTTCCGGCAAGCGATACCTTCATTGAAAAAGATGCGTCGATTAACGAACATATTGATCAGATGCGCCTGTCCGCTACCAAGGCCATCCTGGAGCGTGAAGACGTCATCATTGTTGCCACGGTTTCTGCGATCTATGGGTTGGGCGACCCAGCGGCCTATCATGGGATGATCCTGCATCTGCGTGAGGGCGGTCTTAGCAATCAACGTGAGATCTTGCGCCGCCTTGCAGAGTTGCAGTACACCCGCAATGACATCGAGTTGCGACGGGGCAATTTTCGGGTGCGCGGTGATGTCATAGATATTTTTCCTGCTGAGTCCGAACGTTTCGCAGTGCGGGTTGAGCTTTTTGGAGATCAAATAGAGCAACTCACCCGTTTTGACCCTCTGACCGGGGAAACCGAACAGAAGGTGACTCGCTTTACCATCTACCCCAAGAGTCACTACGTCACTCCAAGGGAAAAAGTTCTCGAGGCAATTGTCAAAGTAAAAGCTGAGCTGGCTGACAGACTCACGGTCTTACGTGACTTGGGCAAGCTCGTGGAGGCCCAGCGTTTGGAGCAGCGTACCCGTTATGACGTCGAGATGATGCAGGAGTTGGGTTATTGCGCCGGAATAGAAAACTACTCAAGGTTTCTTTCTGGGCGCGAAGCCGGCGAGCCGCCGCCAACATTGATGGATTACTTTCCCGCGGATTCGCTACTGATTATCGACGAGAGCCACGTAACTATCCCCCAATTGGGAGCAATGTTTAAAGGAGACCGTTCGCGAAAGGAGAACCTGGTGGAATACGGTTTTCGTCTACCCTCAGCGATGGACAATCGGCCATTACGGTTTGATGAATTCGAAGGGTTGATGCCTCGCACCGTATTTGTGTCGGCCACGCCAGCGGACTACGAGCACACCCGCAGCTCCGCGGTGGTCGAACAGGTTGTCCGGCCAACGGGGTTGGTTGACCCGATTATTGAAGTCAGGCCGGTAGTCAGCCAGGTAGATGACCTCATGTCGGAGATTCGGGAAAGGGCATCAGTTTCGGAGCGGGTGCTAGTGACAACCCTGACCAAACGTATGTCGGAGGATCTGTGTGATTACCTCAATGATCATGGCATCAGAGTGCGATACCTGCATTCCGATATCGATACAGTTGAGCGAGTCGAGATTCTTTCAGATCTGCGACGAGGGGTTTTCGATGTGTTGGTCGGTATCAACTTATTGCGCGAAGGGCTCGATCTACCGGAGGTATCGCTGGTCGCGATTCTCGATGCTGACAAAGAAGGCTTTTTGCGCTCGGCGCGGTCATTGATTCAAACAATTGGTCGAGCCGCTCGACATATTAATGGTAAAGCTATTCTCTACGGAGACGTGGTCACAAAATCTATGCAAAAAGCCATCGACGAAACTGATCGGCGGCGCGAAAAGCAAGAGGCTTATAACCAGCGTCACGGCATAGAACCC
>JABINT010000007.1 GCA_018698075.1 Acidiferrobacteraceae bacterium | reverse complement strand
GTGCATCTGGGTCAGATCGGGATGGGCAATCTCCTTGTCTATCAGCGACTGCGGAATAACGCCAATAGCATCACCGCCCGCCTGTAAGGTCGCATCAGCAATCACCCCCATAAGCCCAACTGAAGCGCCGCCGTAGACCAAACCGATCTTCTGCTCGGCAAGCTTGCGGCCAAGCTCGGCCGCCGCCTCGGCATAAGCCGGATTATCCCCGGGCTTTGACCCGCAGAATACGCACAGGCGCATCAGTCTGGCTGACGCGTGCCAGATTGGCTTATCTTGAACATCAGCACAATGCCTTCTCTTCGCTCACGAGGTTATATTCTGATAATTAATCTATGTTAAGTTTATATTCTCAGCAAATTTTATGGGTGCAAAAAAATGACAGGCACATATATAGATATCCCGGCGTCCGACGGCTCTGGGGGTTTTAAGGGTTATCTCGCAACCCCCGAGGTGGGCTCCGGTCCGGGTATTCTGCTCTTGCAGGAGATATTTGGCATCAACTGGCACATTCGCGATGTGGCCGATTACTACGCTCAGGAAGGGTACACGGTTCTGGCGCCAGATCTTTTCTGGCGGATGGAGCCCGGTGTCGAGCTGGGATACAGTGAAGAAGAATTCCAGAAAGCCTTTGGCTTTTTTCAGCAGTTTGATATTGCCAAGGCGATTGAAGATATGCAGGCGGCAACAACAATCCTGCAAGCGCACGAGGCCTGTAAAGGCAAGATTGGAGCGGTCGGATTCTGTCTCGGTGGCAAACTCAGCTACCTTGCTGCTGCTCACTGTGACGTTGACGCTGCGGTCTGCTACTACGGGGTTGGCATCGAGGAAGACCTCGACATGAAGGATCAAATCACCTGCCCGATGGTGATGCATTTCGCCGAACTTGATCAGTTCGTTCCTGCTGAGGCGCGCGAGAAGATCTCCGAGACTTTCTCTGGGCGTTCCGAAATTCAGATCTACACCTACCCGGGTACCGATCACGCATTTAATACGCCAGGGCGAGACTCCTACCACAAGCCATCGGCCATGATGGCGCATTCACGCTCCATGGCTTGCTTCCGTCGTGCGCTGGGGCCCCACTTTAATCTCAGTGAACTATGGGACGCGCACTGTTACCACGAATTCGCTACCCGCGATGTCGACGCCACTATGGCCACCATGGTCGCGTCTCCCTATGTCAACCACATCCCAACCCTCACCGGTGGTGTTGGCCATGATCAGCTGAAACGATTTTATAAATACCATTTCGTCAATAACAACCCGGAAGATACCAAGCTGATACCGATCTCGAGAACTGTTGGGGCAGACCGCATCGTTGACGAGATGGTTTTCTGTTTCACCCACACTTGCGAGATTGACTGGATGCTGCCGGGTATTGAGCCCACCGGTCGTTATGTCGAAGTACCGCTGGTAGCCATTGTCTGTTTTTGCGGCGATAAGTTGTACAACGAGCATATCTACTGGGACCAGGCGTCGGTACTGGTTCAGATCGGCAAACTCGATCCGACAGGATTACCCGTTGCAGGTGCCGACAGTGCGAAGAAACTGCAGGATGAGTCACTGCCCTCGAACGAACTGATGGGCGCCTGGAGTTCAAGCGAAGGCAAACCGATCTAAATCAACGCCGCACCATCTCACTTGAGTTAATATCTTAAGAATAATCGCAAACTACACTTTCACCAATGCGCTCGCAGAAGCGCGAACAACTATCGGAGGAGAATTATCATGGTCATGAACAGAAGATCATTCCTGCAGGTTGCGGGCACTGCCTCGCTGGCCGGGGGGCTGCCGCTGGCCTTTAGCCCAAGCCAGGTTCAGGCCGCAGGTGACACCTTAACTATTGCCTACAACGTATCCCTGCCAAGCTGGGATCCTACGACCGGGCTGTCATCGGTGAATCCCGGCCTGCAGAGCATCTGGAAATCAGTCTTTGATCAGTACATAGATCAAAACCCTGATCTTTCATTCAAACCCGGTGTGCTGACGGAATGGGGCTGGAATGCCGACAAGACCCGGGTGCACATGAAAGTACGGGATGGCGCAACCTGGCAGGACGGAAAACCAATCACCGGGGAGGATATCGTCTGGAATCTCAATCGCGCTGCGAACCCGGACAGCGGCAACCCGGTCGGCGGCCTGATCTGGGGCTCAGTGGGTAACCTCAAAGCAAACGGCAATGAAGTGACCGGTGACGTCAACGCCTATGTAGCAGATTTCTTCAAATGGATGGCGTTTCTGACCGGCTACATTCTGCCACCCCATCATTACGAAAAAGTCGGCGCCGAAGGGTTTGAAAAAGATCCTATGGGGTCCGGGCCTTACCGGGTTGTTGAGTTTGTGCGCGGCTCCTTCGTACGCCTTGAGGCCTACGACGGTTACTGGGGCGGTAAACCCGCTTTTCGCAATGTCATCTTCAAGTTTGTTACAGATGCAACCAGTCGGGTTGCAGAAGTTGAGAGCGGTGCTTCAGACATCACCCTTGCGATTCCGTTCGAGGAATACGATCGCCTCAAGGCAAAGCCTGGACTCGCTGGCGTCGCCACCCCGGTCTCCGATATTGCGATGATATTTTTTAATGATACCGGGCCCATGGAAGATGCCAATGTTCGCAAGGCCGCTGCACACGCAGTCGATAAAGACACAATTGTTAATCGTCTGCTTCGCGGATACGGGGTACCCCTACATACACTGCAGGCCCCTGAATATGCCGCCTTCGATCCCACCACCACCGTTGAGTACAACCCAGATCTGGCACGATCGCTGCTCGCCGCATCAGGCTATTCAACAGATAATCCTGTTCGTTTCACGATCCAGACCACACGGGGCTACCTGCCCAAGGACTATGAAGTCATACAGGCTGTCGTCGCCATGTGGCGCAAGGTCGGCATTGAGGCAGAAATTGAAGTCTACGAGGTTGCCAAGCACTACGAATTGCGCGCTACTGACACCCTGGCACCAGCAGCGTTCTATAACTGGGGTGACTCAATCGGCGACCCTAATGACTCTACCGGGTTTGCGATGTTTGGTCCTAGCCCTCATTCGACCTGGGATACCGATGACCTGGATGCCATGATCGGCCCGCTGTGGGGGGAGAAGGATGAAGCAAAAAGAATCGCGGGCTGGAAAGCTGTAGACAAATACATTGCCAAAAACGCTTACGTTCTGCCGCTCTACCAGCAGGTACAACCGGTGATTTATCGATCCAATCTGGATTTCACACCGCATGTAGCCAATTACGTACTACCCTTTACGACTAAGCCTAAAGACTGATCCGGGCCCCTTCGTCCTGAGCCTCAACAGCCGGTCACGCTGGCTGAGGCTCAGGACTTTTCGCTGTTATCGGGCGTTATCCCTGTCAGGCCCTAATGAGTTCCTCCTACCTTCTTAACCGTTTGCTGTTGGCAGTGCCCACACTGGCCGGCGCAGTGACCATCACTTTTGTGCTGTTGCGCGTGGTTCCAGGTGACCCCATTGCCATGATGACGGGCCCTGGCGCAACAGAAGCCGACATCGCCCTGTTACGAGCCCATTACGGCCTTGATCATTCGCTGCTACGTCAGTTTGTCATCTACCTGGGGCAGTTAATGACAGGAGACCTGGGCACATCAATCAGCCTGCGCCAGAACGTAGGCGAACTCATTGTCGGCAGGCTCCCTGTCACGATCGAGCTGGTGTTGTTTGCGATGTTGACTGCGGTGAGTCTTGCCCTGGCGCTGGCGCTTAAGGGCACGTTCTGGCGGGGCCGATGGCCAGAGCGAATTGTGGACGGCTTTATCGGAATCGTCGTGGCTATTCCCGATTTTCTCTGGGCCCTTTCACTGATCCTGATACTGGGCGTGGCGATCCCAGTGATGCCGATTTTCGGCCGTATGGATCTTACTATCTCGTTTGATAGCTGGACTAATTTCTATCTGATCGAAAGTTTACTCCGTGGTCAGCTGGAGGTAACAAGATCCGTTCTGCACCACATGGTTCTACCAGCGGTCTCGCTTGCTCTGCCACTGATGGCAATCACGGCGAGGGTTCTAAAGTCCTGCCTGAATGCTGAGATGAACCGCGAGTACGTTACCCTGGCGCGGACCCGCGGCTTTGGGCGCCTCAGAGTAATCTACAGTCAAGCTCTGCGAAATGCACTGGTCCCGGCGACTGCACTGAGTGGTGTTCAGTTCACCTTTCTCATCGGCGGCACGGTATTGGTCGAGCGCATTTTCGGTTATCCGGGAATCGGCAACATGGCGATTGATGCTGTTATTAACCGGGATCTCCCGCTGATTCAGGGCCTGGTTCTGACCTTCGCTGTACTCTTCATAGCAGTGAACCTTCTGATTGATCTTTTCATTACTTTCCTCGATCCAAGATTACGACATGATTGAAGGACGAGCCGACCTGCCGATCACTTATCGCATTCTCCATGAGCCGCGGGCAGTATTTGGATTGGGAATTTTGGGCCTGATGATTGCAGTGGCCTTGATGGCGCCGTGGCTGGCCCCTCATGATCCTTTGGAACAGGACCTGCTGGCGTCTTTCCTGCCACCTTCCTGGCAAGAAAGCGGGGATCCGGCATTTCTCCTTGGCACGGATACTCTCGGGCGTGATGTTGCGTCGCGGCTGATTTACGGAACCCGTACCGCACTGATCGTGGCATTGGTTGCAGCCACCCTCGCCGCCCTTTTGGGCACGACGCTTGGCATGCTTGCCGGGTTCTACGGCGGAAAAACCGATATGCTGATATCCCGCGCAGTCGACATCTGGATGTCCTTTCCGGCTGTACTGCTTTCGATCGTTCTGGTCGCCGTCATCGGCGCCGGATTGCATGCCGTAATCATCGCCATTGTCATTATTGACTGGACCCGGTTTTGTCGCGTGATCCGCGCTGAAACGATGGTTCAAAAAGAGCGGGATTACGTTGCCTCAGGCATCACTATCGGCCTGACAAGATTTCGAATCCTTATTCAAGAAGTCCTGCCTAACCTGATGCCTCTTCTGATAGTGCTGCTGACACTGGAAATGGGTATCGCTATTGTGGTTGAAACGATATTGAGCTTTGTAGGACTGAGTGTTGCCTCGGATACGCCGACCTGGGGAAACCTCATACAGGAAGGCAGGCAATACATACATCAGGTTCCGTGGCTTTTGGGATTACCCGTCGCTTGCGTTGTACTGTCGGTTTTGAGCCTGAATGCGCTCGGTGATGGCATAAAGGAAGTGATTGACCCGGAGACCCGTCAGTGAGCAGTGCGCTTGTCATCAAGAATCTGCATCTGACCATAGACAACCCCAAGGATGCTGTGCCCATCCTTCGCGGCATCAACTTGGATCTGCGGGCCGGAGAAATCCATGGCCTGGTTGGCGAGTCAGGGGCCGGTAAAAGCATGCTGGGCCGTGTCATCCTTGAGATTCTGCCGCCAAGGGCAAAGATCACTGAGGGTTCAATTGATTACCCGACAAGGCCCCTGCCAGGAAAAACCAAAGGACGGTCTGCCGCTCGCCACCGGCCCCATATCAGTCTGATACCCCAGGATCCGATGACATCGCTGAATCCGGTAAAAAAGATCGGAAAACAGATGTCCGAGATCCTGCGTCTGAACCAAACGGGCCGGGCCCGCAATATGCTCGATCAGGCCGAGAGCCTGTTACGCGAGGTCAAGATCAAGAATCCCGCGCGAGTGTTGCAGCAGTACCCACATCAACTGTCTGGGGGGATGCGTCAGCGCGCCCTGATTGCTATGGCATTCAGCACTAAGCCACAAATCATCATTGCAGATGAACCAACCACAGCACTGGATGTATCGGTACAGCGACAGGTACTGTGCCTGATCCAGGACCTGCAAAAACAACACGGGACGACAATCCTATTTATCACACATGACCTGGGCGTCGTGGCAAAAATATGTAACCGGGTCAGCCTGATGCACAGTGGCATGATCCTCGAACAGGGTAACGTCGCAGAGGTATTTTGCACGCCTACGCACGCCTATACCCGGTCACTGCTGGCAGCGATCCCCCGCTACGATCGTCCGTTGCGGGAGTTGACTCCTGTTGCAGAAAGCCTCCAGCTTCAGCTGCAACGTGAAGCACGCGCGTATGACCATCAAAGAAGAAACTGAAGTCATCGTCGCCACAGGGCTCAGCGTTTCGCTGCCAAACATGGCTGCAAAACGGCATTTTCGTGCCGCGCCGTTGACGCCCATTTTTCGGGAAATCAATCTGCGCGCCAGTGCAGGACAATGTCTGGGCATTGTCGGTGAATCGGGCTCAGGCAAAACCACACTTGGGCGCACCCTGGTGCGACTGCTACGCCCGACTTCGGGCACTCTTTTATTTCAAGGGCGGGATATCACCAGCCTATCTGAACCAGAACTTCGTCCGATCCGCGATCGTATGCAGATTATCTTTCAGGAGCCGCGCGCAGCGCTCAACCCTCGCCGTCGAGTGGATGATGCCGTATCCCAGCCTTTGTTAGTCTATGGCAAGGTCTTAAATTCGCGCGAGGCACGAGAACATGCCGCCGACCTGCTGCACCAGGTAGGGCTCGACCCCATACTGGGTCGACGATACCCGCGTGAACTGAGCGGTGGTCAACTGCAAAGAGTGTGTATCGCCAGGGCGATATCGGTTCGCCCTGCACTGATTGTGGCGGACGAAATCGTCTCCGGCCTGGACATGTCCAGCCAAGCGCAGGTTCTGAACCTGCTTGATGAACTGCGACAGCAGCTCGGTTTATGCCTCGTATTTATCAGTCATGACCTGTCGGTTGTGCGCAGCATCTGTGATCAAGTGATCGTTTTGCTCGATGGCAGGACGGTAGAGTCCGGGCCGGTAGCAAAGATTTTTTCACAGCCAAGACGGCGTTACACTCAATCCTTAATCGAGGCAGTACCGCTTCCGGAACCTGACAGGGACTGGCTGAAAGCCACCACGGACACAACCCATCAACATAACAGGGGTAAAGCAATGAACATCCAGGGAAGTACTGCTTTGGTAACAGGCGCCAACAGAGGAATCGGAAGAGAACTGGTGAACGCCTTAATCAAAAGCGGTGTCAAGAAAATCTACGCAACCGCGAGAGATGTTTCAGGTGTACAGGACCTGGCGAAAGCCGATCCAGATAGAGTTCACATCCTGGCGCTGGATGTTACAAACGACACCTCAGTTGAGCAGGCCGCTGCGTCCTGCTCCGATGTAGATATACTGGTAAACAACGCGGGCATCAACCGGATGTCCGCCTTGCTGGCGGCAGACAGTATTGACAATGCGCGGGCTGAGATGGAAACCAACTACTTTGGCACTTTGCGCATGTGCCGGGCATTTGCGCCAGTTCTCAAACAAAACGGAGGCGGCTGTATTGTCAATATGCTCTCAGTACTCTCTCATGTCGCTCTGCCGCTGATGGGGTCTTTGTGCGCCTCAAAATCAGCCGGACTGAGGCTGACTGAAGGCGTGCGTGCGGAACTGGATGCCGATAACACCCTGGTGATGGCGGTTATGCCCGGGGCAGTAGATACCGATATGAGCCGTGACTTTCCACCACCCAAAATGCCGGCCGCAGAGGTTGCAAATGCAATCCTCGACGGAATTACCGAAGGGCAAGAGGAAATTTACCCTGGCGAGATGGCAAGCGGATTGCGTGCTGGTCTTAAAGCAAATCCCAAAGGAGTTGAGAAAGAACTTGCCGCGTACCTTCCCGGCTAAAGGTCGTTAGCTAAAGCCGGGGTATATCTTGTGCGACCTAAACTTTGTAGGCATTTCGTAAATTACCAAGCCAGTTCGCATACACTTCGCTTTGTAATCCTACCCGCGACTCGAAAAACCATAAGGAGAAAAACTGATGACCTTGAAACGAATTCAGATCGGCGAACGCATGAGCCAGACGGTGGTTCATGGCAATACGGTCTATACAGCGGGACAGGTCGCACTAGAAGCGCCTGGCACCGACGCTGCGGAACAAACCCGCAATATCCTCTCTCGAATAGACGCTCTGTTGTCTGAAGCCGGTACCGACAAATCACAAGTGATTTCGGCGACGATCTGGCTCTCAGACATGAGCACCTTCAACGAGATGAACGGGATTTGGGATGCCTGGGTCACCCCAGGCGCGACACCAGCGCGCGCTTGCGTCGAAGCGAAACTGGCGGCACCCCAATTCACGGTCGAGATAGCGGTGATCGCGGCACTGGACTGAGTTCCGAATACAACTGATGCGAATCGCGATTCTGGGTGCAGGCCTCGCTGGGATCACCAGCGCCTGGGAGTGTCTGCGTGATGGTCACGATGTTATCGTGCTTGATCGCGCCGACACGCCGGCCGATTTCACCTCCAAGGCCAACGCCGGGTTGATTGCACCCGGCCATGCCTTTGCCTGGGCATCTCCCAGAGTGCCGGGCATCATGCTGCGGTCTTTGTGGGCGCGTAACCAGGCGATCCGATACCGGCCGAGCTTTGATGTCAGGCAATGGCGCTGGTTGTCGCAGTTTCTACGACAATGCACTACCAACCGAGCAAGGATCAACACGCTGCGCAAGGCTCGCCTATGCCTGTACTCTCAATCACGACTTCAACTGGTCACTGATGAAACTGCCTTTCCGTACGACCGTAATACGGGAGGATTGATTTATTTCTACCGCTCAGCCCAGTCTTTTGAAGCCGCAGCTATCAAGAGCGAAATACTTGCCGACCAAGGTGTGCGTATCGAGAGTCTCGATCGGGATCAGGTCATCGCCCGTGATCCCGGACTGGCCGATGCGCGCGATATCATCAGCGGTGCACTGTTCGTACCTTCCGATGAGAGTGGTGATGCTCGCCTCTTTACCGATCGACTGGCACAACGCTGCGTAGAACGCGGAGCCCGACTGCAAATGCAAACTGAGATCACTGGTATCCAGACTGAAAGCGGCCGTGTCACTGCCGTAACAACCAACCAGGGCCCTGTTTTCGCCGATGCATTCATACTGGCACTGGGAGTATTCAGTCCGAACCTACTGCATCAGTTCGGCGTCAGGATACCTATCTACCCGGTCAAGGGATATTCTGTCACCCTGCCCTCCGGAGAGGATCATTGCCTTCCTAAGCTCGGTGGAGTGGATGAGGACAATCTGCTCGCCTATTGCCCGATGGGAAACCGCCTTCGCATCACAGCGACTGCCGAGATTGGCAATTACAATACCGCGTATACGCCGGATGATTTTCGGATCATGTTGTCCAAGGCCCAAGCTTTGATGCCCCGAGCAGCAGACTTCTCAACCCCCAACTACTGGGCTGGTCTGCGGCCCATGACTCCAACAGGGCTGCCCTTAATCGGCCGCTCACGCTGGTCCAATCTCTGGTTGAATACCGGACATGGTCACATGGGCTGGACCATGTCCTGCGGCTCGGCCCGCATACTGGCAGACCTTATCATCAACAACCAGCCGGAGATCCCGCTTGAGGGAATCGACCCGGCAACCATGGGGATGGCGTGATGCAAACAAAGCAAGAAAATACACGCGAGTTCATCAATCTGACACATCTGCCTTTTGTCGTCGATGAAGGAGTTGCTGCGCGGGCGCGGATCGGACTGATAGTGCTCGCCAGTGACCACACCGTTGAGCATGAGTTCCGCCAGGTGGTCAATATCCCAGGGGTTGCGATTTACCAGTCGCGTATTCCCAACTCGCCAACGATCACTCCGGAAAGTCTTCGAGCCATGGAACCCCACATCACGGACCGTACTGATGTGATCCTGCCGGGAGTCCCACTGGATGTGGTCGCCTACGGCTGCACGTCTGCGTCCATGATTATCGGTGAAGAGCGAGTTTTTGAACTGATTCACGCAGCACGGCCCGGATCTAAAGCGACCACTCCAATCACAGCCGCCTTTGCCGCCTTCCGTGCAACCGGATGCCAGCGCATCGGTGTACTCACACCCTACTCTGACGAGGTAAACCAGTCTATCCGACGCTATATCGAGTCAAGCGGTTTCGAGGTTCCGGTTTTCGGCTCGTTTAACCAGGATAATGACAACACCGTGGCCCGCATATCTGCCGACAGCATGCGCGATGCCGTACTCGAGATTGGTAAGCACGACAACGTAGACGGGGTATTCGTCTCCTGCACCAGTTTACGCCTGGCGCATTGTGTTAGCGACATTGAAAAAACCCTCGGTAAGCCCGTGACATCCTCAAATCATGCTCTGATCTGGCACAGCTTACGCCTGGCAGGAATCGACGATGTGATTGACGGTTATGGTCAACTGTTCCGATTGCCCGGCTAAAGCATTCCCAGAACCAAGGGCACCCCATGACGGCAAAAATTGTACTGGTAGAACACCATGATGAGCCCCACGATGATCTGGCCTGCGCCTTTCTTGGGCGCAAAGGCTTTTCCCTTGAATGGCGGCGTCCCTTTGCCGGAGATGTCTTGGAACCGCCTGGCCCGGATACGGCGGGCGTTATCGTGCTGGGCGGTGCAGCCAACGTGGATCAGATGGATCAGTTTGGCTATTTGCTTGATGAAGCCCGCTGGATGGAAGCATGCCTTCGCCGGGAGATTCCGTTGCTGGGCCTTTGCCTGGGCGGACAGTTGCTGGCCCACATATTGGGAGCTCAAGTAGCACCGCACGCCGAAGGAATCGAGGAATTTGGCCTTTACCCGGTACATGCCCTTTCCGACGGGACTGACTTTGTGCCTGAGAACTTCCACGCGGTTCAGTTTCACAGCCGTGGCTTTGATATTCCTAACGGAGCACAGGCACTGGCCCACGGCGCACTTTTTCCAAACCAGGCTTTTCGCTATGGGAAGCGCGCTATAGGCATTCAATTTCACCCAGAGTGCACTTTGCCGATCCTGCACCGATGGCAGGCTCTCGCCAACGCACCCTGGGATAAACCCGGCGCCCAGACCCGCGACCAGCAGGATCGCTTGGCTGCCCAACATCTAGCAGCAACGCATCATTGGTTTGAACAATTCCTGGATACGTTTTTTGATTTACCGGCCCTCGACGCCTTTTAAGTATGGAAAATTAACTATGAATCTTCCTGATGTCTCCATCGGACTGGCCCACCACAACCGCACAGCACTGGTGGGACAATCCTGTCCCGATAAGGTGCGTCAAGTACTGGAGCCCGACCGCTGTATTGATGCCCGCAAAACGATCTCGCAATGGGCTGACTACGAGCCCACTGCGCTACATCGTTTTGATGACCTGGCGGCAAAGCTTGAACTGGATTCGGTGTACTACAAGGATGAAAGTACCCGTTTTGGCCTGGGCAGTTTTAAAGCGCTCGGTGGCGCCTATGCGGTACAGCGGGTACTGCACCAGGCGCTCAAGACACAACTAGGTGATGCCGCCATCAGCCTGGATGATATTAACCAACAGCGCTACCCTGACCTCGTAGATAACATGACAGTCGTCACGGCGACCGATGGCAACCACGGACGCTCGGTTGCCTGGGGTGCACGGCGCTTCGGTTGCCAGTGCGTGATCTACATGCATGAAAACGTCAGCCTGGCGCGCCAGCAGGCAGTTGAAGCCTATGGCGCGCGGGTCGAGCGGGTGGCAGGCAACTACGATGACTCAGTCCATCAGGCCGATCACGATGCACGTCAGAACGCCTGGCAGATCGTCTCTGATACCTCCTACCCGGGATACATGGAAATACCTTGCGATGTGATGGCCGGCTATACCGTCATGACTACCGAAGCCATGGATCAGTTACCCAATAACCTTATACCAACCCACGTCTTCATTCAGGGGGGTTGCGGCGGCCTGGCGGGTGCGGTGTGCGCAGATCTGTGGTTTCGTTACGGTGCCGATATGCCACATCTGGTTGTCGTAGAGCCACAACCTGCGGCCTGCCTGTACCAAAGCGCCCTTGCTGGTAACCCTCAAGTGGTACACATCGTTGACGAAAGCCTGATGGCCGGCTTGTCATGCGGGGAAGTCTCGCTGCTGGGCTGGGATATTCTAAAGGCGGGCGCGCGTCACTTTCTCACCATTTCAGATGCGCCAGTAGCACCGCTGATGCAGTTAATGGCCAACGGCGCTGGTGACAAGACACCAGTCGTTGCCGGAGAATCTGCTATTGCGGGCCTGGCCGGTCTGATTGGTACGGTGAATAACCCTCAACTCGCGCGTGAGATTGGCCTGGATACCAAAAGCCGAATTTTGCTGTTTGGCACTGAGGGTGCCACCGACCCTGCTCTGTACCACGAACTTACCGGGACTCGCGTAGAAGAGGTGATACCACCAGGCTCTCAATCATGAGTAGCTCGACAAAACGCGGATTCGACACAACTGAATTCGAGCAACGCACCGCGTTCGCCCAGCAGGCAATGCATGACGCCAAGGTCGATGCAATACTTGTGACTACCGAAGCTGAGATTCGCTATTTCAGCGGCTTTCATACGCAGTTCTTCGAAAGCCCGACACGGCCATGGTTTCTGGTAGTACCAGCCACAGGAAAACCGATCGCTGTGATTCCCCAGATTGGTGCGGGCGGCATGGCCGCGACCTGGATAGACGATATTCACACCTGGCCATCGCCAAGGCCAAAAGACGACGGCATCTCGCTGCTGGCAGAGGTCATTAGCAAGCTTCCCGCACGTTTCGGCCGCCTGGGCTTGCCTCTGGGGCCGGAGAGCATCCTGCGCATGCCAGCGGGTGATGCGCAGCGTCTAATAGACAGCCTATCGCTTGAAGTCATCGATTGTGCCGAGTTGCTGCTACGCCAACGCTTCATTAAGTCGCCAGCTGAAATCGAAAAAATACGCCAGGCCTGTCAGATCACCTCCGGTGCCTTCGAGGCCCTTCCCGAACACACCCACATCGGCGACTCGGAGATTGAAATCAGTCGGCGTATGCGGATTGATCTGCTCAACCGCGGCGCGGACAGCACGCCTTTTCTCGTAGCCGGCTCAGGTGCGGGTGGTTACGACAGTATCATCATGGGCCCAACAGGTCGCATTCCTGAACCCGGCGATGTGCTGATTATCGATACCGGCACGGTATTCGATGGCTACTTTTGTGATTTTGACCGCAACTTCGGCTTTGGCCAAATCGCCGATGACACTCACCACGCCAACGCAGCCGTTCACCAAGCGCTGGATGCCGGTTTCGTTGCCGCGCATCCCGGTGCGCGAATGTGCGAGGTCTGGGCCGCCATGTGGCAGGTGTTGGAGGATCACGGTGCACTGGGTAACAGTATCGGCCGTATGGGTCATGGCCTGGGAATGCTGCTGACCGAGTGGCCTTCGATACATCCCGATGATCAAAACGTCCTCGAACCGGGCGCAGTCATAACGCTTGAACCTGGCATGATCTTCGCACCCGGCCGGCAACTGGTGCATGAGGAAAACATTGTTATTACCGAAAACGGCGCCCAATACCTGACCCGCCGGGCACCGCCTGAGATCCCCGTCATTCGTTAGCGCTCTCGCCCGAACCTCTTTAACCTGATACGGTCGTACTGATGATAAGCACGATCATTCTGGTTAACCCCAATGCCGGCAGGGGACGTGCGGGCGCACTCGCCCGTGAACTCGTTTCGCGCCAGAAAACCCTTTCGGACGCGTTGTGGCTAGAGCCAGCCGATGCTACCGAGGCGCAACCTCAGTTGGATCAGGCTCTTAGCGATGACTGTCAGCGCCTGATCGTCGTAGGTGGCGACGGCACGCTCAATCTCGCTGTCAATGCAGTGCTGGATAAGGGTCTGGGAAAAAAGATACACCTGAGTGTATTGCCTGCGGGTACGGGTGTTGAATTTGCCCGAACACTGGATCCGTATCCGACTCTCAAGAGTCTGCCAGCGGTGTTAAATCGCAAGCAATCGCGGCCCGTCGATGTATTGCAGGTCAACTGGAAAAAT
>JABINT010000008.1 GCA_018698075.1 Acidiferrobacteraceae bacterium | reverse complement strand
ATCTGTGTATAGGGCGCGATCGGGGCGCAGATGGCAATACCGCCATTTTTTGTTATCTCATTGGCAACAAAACTGATGCGACGGATATTCAGGTTTCGGTGTTCTTTTGAGAATCCCAATTCACTGGACAGATTCAAACGCACCACATCGCCGTCGAGCAAGGTCACCGGGCGACCCCCTTCTTCAATCAGGCGTGAATGGATCATGCGGGCCAAGGTGGATTTACCCGACCCAGACAGGCCGGTAAAAAACAGCGTGAAGCCAATCTTCTCGCGAGATGGATAAACGGCGGCCAACTCCCGTTCAATATCCGGGTAGGTAAACCACTCAGGCAAAGACTCTCCCTTAAGCAAGCGCTGTCGCATCTGTCTGCGCGTTAAAGACAAAACCTCTTCACCCGATTGATCGATCTTTTGCTTTGGCAGGAACATTTTCCTGGAGGGCACATACACGTATTCATCCGTGGGCACCATGGTGATCCCAAGTTTGTCCTGATAAGCAGATACCAGCTGCTGGGCCGCAAACGGCTCGTAAAATCCAGCCTCTTCTACATCTTTGGGCGATGCGTGTTGTGGCCCAACGATCAGATGAGAGCACCCGTAGTTCTGGTTGATGATCGCGTGCCATAACGCTTCTTTAGGTCCGGCTGAGCGCCGTGACAACGGCAGCAATGACAATATGCCCAATTGATGCGGATATTTACGCACAATCTCGCGGTAGCCCCGCACCCGGGCAAAACGATTCATATCTCCTGGCTGGTCCTCACCCAGTAATGGGTGGATAAGAATATTGGCCTGGAGTTCTCTTGCGACATCGAGGGTAACCTGACGCTGTAAACGATGCATCGGCTCACTGGTGGTAAAGGCGACCACGTTGGTCCAACCCATGCGCTGGAAATGCTCACGTAATTCCAGTGGCGTATTGCGGGCAAATTCGAAATCAAAATGAAGCGGCAGTTCTAAACCCTTAACCTTACCGGACAGGCATACAGAGTGTCGGTTTTCCATAAACAGCCTGACACCTGGATGTGCGAGGGAGGTTGTGCCATAGACAGACTGGGCTTCTTGTTGAATATCAACCTGCCAGATCTCACTGACCTCCAGCACCGCTAGCATGACGCCCTCATGATCGCGTAAAGCAATATGGTTACCCGGTTGCAGGCTTTCAGCAAATTCGAAAGAGACATCCAGGCAAACCGGCATGGGAAACAACGTGCCATCCGCTAACCGCATGTCTGATAAGACCGAACGGTAATCCGCTTCGGACATATAGCCATCAAGCGGTGAAAAGCCACCATTTAAAATCAGCTCAAGCTCGTTAACCTGGCGCTCGGACAGCGTTAACGATGTCCACTCCAGAGCCTGAGCCTTGAGTTGCTCTGCCTCTTTTTCAGAAGCCAGTAGATGTTTTAGTTCACCGCCATGAGGCAGTATCTGACTTGGGGGCATTAGATTTTTCCCGACTTGAAATGTTGTTCAGTTACGCAATATTCAGCACAAAACACGCCCAGCGCCACAATACCACTGTGGCCGACAATGCAAAAGTCGAGGAGCCACCTGGCGGTGATCGCCCTGGCTTGAGCATTCCCTGTTTAAAACACAAACCACCCTAGCACGCCAGCGAGGGGAATAACCACGGCCAGGCTCATCTTAAAACGTACCAGGGCGACAAAAGACGCCCCCATGATCAGCAGCGAAGGCAGCATTACCGATACGTATTCGGATAACGGGGCCTGATCCTGCGGCAGCGAGATCTTAAGAATAATCACCACCGCTGCCGCGATCATGCCGACCACCGCCGCCCGTATGCCACGCAGAGCGCCCTGGGCGCGACGATTGGCCTTGATGTGATCAAAAATCTGCGACGCCGCGATCATCAGTATGGCCGGCGGGCCGAAAATCGCCACCGTCGCCACGAGGCCGCCGACGATGCCCCACAGTGGTCCAAACTGATCCATGGCGACCTTCTGGCCGATAAAAGCCGCGCAGATAACAATGGGGCCTGGCGTCATCTGGCTGAAAGCAATACCGTCGTTAAACTGTGCAGCGGTTAGCCAGCCGGCGTTGGTGACCACTGCATCCATGATAAGCGGAATAAAGACATAACCACCGCCGAACAACAGAACACTTAAGCCGGCAAAGGTCAGGCCGATCTGGGCAATGCCATCCGGGTCCAGCGGAGGTGCTGCCAGGTAAAGCCCGGCAAGGGCCAGCGGCAAACCCACCATGGCCACCAGCCGGGCCGTGGGCATTGGCGCATCAGGCGGTAGCGGGGCATCATCAGGCTGCAATCGCGCCATACCGGCAAACGCGGCACCGGCGAGAACGCCCAGGTTGACCCACAACTTAATAGAGGCCGGTGACAAGAGCAATAATACGGCAGCGCCGACGGCGATCACCCAGGTGAGCGGCTCGCGGACACACTTGGACCACATGCGCAAAACAACACTTAAGATCACCGCTGCCACCGCTGGAATCAGTCCGACAAAAAAACCATCGAGCATGGTCATGTCCTGTGCGACACCAAAATACAAAAAGGTGAGGACCGTCACCATGATAAAAGTGGGTGTCACAATGCCGATGACTGAGGCCAGCGCTCCCAGCGGGCCACCGCAGGCGTAGCCAACATAAGCGGTGGTGTTGACGGCTTGTGGCCCGGGAAGAATGTTGGCGAGCGAAACGCCGTCGAGCATATCTTCGTGCTTTATCCAACCAAGACGTCGAGCAAACACATCCTCGACCACAGAGATAACCGCCATAAAGCCGCCGAAGGAGACACAACCGATCTTGAAGAACTCCCAGCCCAGTCGCAGGGGGCTTTTCAGTTCTGACCGGGAGGCCGTCACGGCCTCATGCAAAGCGCGAGACGAGGTGCTCGGAGATGAGCCAGAGAACTCTTACCGCAATGCCGGGATCGTTTTCTTCGAGCGCAGCGAAATCCTGTCGACGAAGGTGAAACACTCTGGCTGCACTCAGCGCGCGAACGGTGGCGGTTCGCGGCTCTTTGCTGATAAACCCCAATTCGCCAAACGGTGCGCCATCGGTCAGCTCGGCAAGCTTTTTATCATCTTGCAGTACCTCGAGCGACCCAGAAATAACGAAGAAAATGTCCTGCGTCTCTTCCCCCTGATACATGACCGTGTCGCCGGGTTCGTAGTGTCTTTCTTCAAGGTAAGCAAGGAAACGTAGAATCTGGCCGTGACTCAGCCCCTTAAGAAAATACACACGCTCCGTAAGCAGCGATAGCTGGTGCTTGCGCCGCTCAAGGTCTTCGCTGTCCATCAGAGCCTTCTTGGCTTCCTTGGCCTGCTCGTTTTCTTGGGCGAAGGCAGAAAGATCTTCAGGGGTAAAGGCCTGCTCCTCGCCGGGCTGAACAAAAACACGGTCGTAGCCCAGTTGATCAAGAACATCGCCAGCCACAGACTCAATGATACGGACAGACTCTTCGCTCATGTCGCGCAGAAATTTCCGTGAATTATCTTTCATCACAGGCTGGTCAAGGTTCTGCCAGAGCTGGCTCTTGCTGGCCGTGCTGACCGCATCGCGCGAGTCGTGAAAGCTAAGCATCTCGTCACGAAACGGTATATCAAGAAAGGTGCAGCAACTGCGCAGGACCTGCTCGGAATTTGCCAGCAACTCTTCGTAACTGAGACTGAAGAACCGTTGGGGGCCAATACGCTCGCGCTCGGTTAAGCACATCCGCTGAAGTTTGGCCCAGCCCTTGGCGATGTGATACGGGTGCTTTTCGCCAATAACGGCCCGGGTAAAAGATAAGGTGACGTCGCGGCCATCGCGGTAAAGATAAATGTACTTGGGATCTTTGAAGTACGCATCCAGTTGCGGTGCAAACTCTATATACCCCATGCTCTTGCAGGCCCACATCGATTGGTTATGAGCCTCGGCATAGGTATCCATAATGGCGCCGAATATGGCAACCAGCGATCGATCGCGACAGCGCTGCGTAATATTCGCCCGATCCAGGCGCTTGAGCGGATTCCAGGGAACAGGGTTGCGTTCAATCAAAACGCAACTGTCGTCAACCAGTTGCTGCCAGTTGGAATCGTTGGATAAGTCCCCGAAAGACGCCACCAGGGGCATCATGCGGGTGAGAAGGTGTGCAGGATGGGGTGCTGCAATGCCGGCCTGCGCCAGCATCAGCCGGAGCAGGTTAGAGCCCGAGCGCTGCTCACCAACAATAAATACGGCTTTCATACAGTTAAATATAGCAGGTCAGAATATGTGCAACACACCATCCAGT
>JABINT010000009.1 GCA_018698075.1 Acidiferrobacteraceae bacterium | reverse complement strand
GATAGTGAACAATCACGTCCATGCCCGCCGTATGCAGTACGCGGGCGATTGTTGCACCGATGCGACGCGCTCCGCCCGTGATCAGCACGGCCTTTGTGTCGAGAGAATTTTCAGACCTACTCATAAGCGGTGTCGATTGTGGGGATTTTTTAAAACTTCTGTCGAAAGTCTACGGTTTGTGAGGTGAGGCCAACGTCGGTGATGCACCATTTATTGGCCGAACTGTAGTTATTCGAGTGACTTTGACAGAAGTTCTGTCTGTCTGTCTAATCAAACTCCTTTAAGGCGCGCTTTGGGTGGATGCCCGTCTACGCTTTGGGTGGATTAGCCGTTATGTGGTGACTAAAGCGGGGCCTCATTTCGTTCGCTTGATCGTACGAGTTAATGTTGAAAGATCAGGCCTCAATTTTTCCAAGAAAAAAAAGGAAATCGTAACTGTGTGGTGTGTAAAAGGATGAAAGAGTCGACGTTGGTTAGCAATAATAAAACACGAAATTCGGTTTGGCCGGGCCTGGATTCGGCCGCTCTGGTACACAGTGCCGCCGTTTTTAGGTATATCCGTGAGTTGATCAGGTCGGCCGGTGGCGTGCTGCCTTTTGATCAATACATGGAAGCCGTCCTGTATGCGCCGGGTCTGGGTTATTACGCAGCCGGCGCTCGCAAATTCGGTGAAGACGGTGATTTTGTCACCGCGCCGGAGATGGGTGATTTATTCGGGCACTGCCTGGCTCGTGAGGCAGAGCAGATTCTCGCAGCGATCCCTGATGCGGTGGTGCTTGAGTTCGGTGCCGGCAGCGGGGCGCTTGCCGAGACATTGATCACCGCGCTGGCCCAAAGTGGCCGGCTGCCCTCACAGTACAACATTGTGGAGATCAGCCCCGATCTGCGCCAACGCCAGCACGAGCGGTTGACCCCTTTATGCAAGCGGTACGGGGTAACGCTGCAGTGGCAGGAGTCATTACCGCAATCACCTTTTAATGGGCTGATCCTGGCCAATGAAGTGGTGGATGCGTTTCCGGTAACCCGGTTTCGCGTTGAACGTGGCCAGCTTCAACGGGCGGGAGTGCGTTTGGATGGAGATGCGTTTGCCTGGGATTGGATGGATGATCTGGATGCAGATGGAATGGAGGCGCAGCTGGCGCAAAGGCACCAGTTGGCCGAGGGCTATGTTACTGAGGCGTGCCCACGGGCCCATGCCTGGATCCGGGCGCTGGGGTCTTGCCTGAAGCAGGGCGTTGCTCTCATTTTTGATTACGGCTTTCCAGGTGATGAGTACTACCTGTCACAGCGTGACTGCGGGACACTGCGTTGTCACTATAGACACCGTGCGCACGATGATCCTTTTTTGTATCCAGGGCTGCAGGATATCACCTGTCATGTGGATTTCTCGGCTCTGGCAGATGCCGGCCGTGAGGCTGGTCTGCAGTTGCTGGGCTACACCAGCCAGGAGGCCTATCTGTTGTCTTTGGGTCTGATGGAATTGGCAGCACCGCGCGACGATGATGACCAAAGAGCGATTCTGGCAAGATCTGCACAGATCAAGCAGTTGGTGCTGCCGTCGCAGATGGGGGAGGCATGTAAGGTCATGGCGCTGGGTAAGGCCATGGAACACCCTCTGGCGGGATTTGACCTGCGTGATCGCAGCGCCAGCCTATGATTGAACCGGCCCAGGCATTCTGGCTTGCGCTTGTGCAGGGCGTAACCGAGTTTTTGCCGATCTCCAGTTCTGCGCACCTGGTGCTGTTGCCGATCCTGGCAGATTGGCCTGACCAGGGGCTGGGTTTTGATGTGGCCGTGCACGTGGGAACGTTGCTCGCGGTAGTGGGTTATTTGCGCAACGATCTGCTCAACATCGCTGGTGGCTGGCTGCGTCAGTGGGGGCGCGCTGGCCGCTCACAGAACAGCCATCTGGGGTGGTTGTTGATTATCGCCACTTTGCCGGCCGTGGCAGCGGGTGCATTGTTGGATGAGGTCGTAGAGGACTTTTTGCGAGATCCTCTGGTCATCTCTGGTGCCACGATCCTCTTTGGTCTGATGCTGTGGTGGGCAGACTGCCAAGCATCTCGCCGGCGGGCCATGCAAGACCTTAACCTGAAAGATGCGTTGCTGATTGGCGCCTTTCAGGCGCTGGCACTGATCCCTGGAACCTCGCGCTCGGGGATCACCATGACCGCAGGGTTAATGCTCGGCCTGTCGCGCCCGGCAGCCGCGCGTTTTTCATTTTTGATGGCGGTTCCCATCGTTATCGCCTCTGGCAGTTTCAAGGGCATAACACTGGTGAAATCGTCTGAGGCGATCCAGTGGGAGATTTTTGCACTTGGCGTGGCTGTTGCGTTTGTCAGTGCCTGGGCAGTGGTTGCGTTGTTCCTGCGATTTATCTCACAGGTGGGTATGCTGCCCTTCGTGCTCTATCGGTTGATCCTGGGTACTGGACTGCTGATCCTGTTCTGGTAATCCGTAAGGCTAATCGGCTTTTGTGCGGTTCGCCCGCACGGCACTGATCGCCTCAGTACGGCGTCGCTCGACTTCATTACGTCTCGCGGTGCCATCAAGGTTTGAATCGGCAAGGTCGGAAAGATCAATCTGGCGGGCGGCGTTGAAATAGTCGTTGAGCAGTTGCGCTGGGACATAAGGCCCCTTTGAAGCATTGCCCCGGCCTCGGGAATCTGCCTCGCAGGTCAACACGAAAGATTCGATTCGCTCGGGACGGCGAAAAGCGTCAAGCCGGTTCAAAAGTTTGAACACAGTCTCAGGACGCAATTCGTCCAGCCGGTGCATCAGCAGGTGTTGCCCGGTCACGAGAATCGCAAGATCACGATGATCATTGGGTACCCCAAGTCGCTGGCACAGTGCTTTGACCAGGTGTACGCCGCGGTGTTCATGCTTGATGTGACGCGGCCACTGGTCCTTTGGTGTGGCGCCTTTGCCCAGGTCGTGTACCAGCGCAGCGAACCTGACTTTGGTATCAGCAGAGATCTGGGCTGCTGCGTCTAGCACCATGAGTGTGTGCGTAAGGGCGTCTCCCTCAGGGTGAAAGTCGGCTCTTTGCGGGATATCGTAAAGGGCATCGATTTCCGGAAACACCCGTGCCAGGGCACCGCAGGCACGCAATACCCGGATGAATTCAGCCGGCGCCGGTTCTGCCAGCGCCCGGCAGGTTTCCTGCCAGACGCGTTCGGCCACCAGCGAATCTATCTCGCCCGAGTGGCAGATGTCTTTCATTAAATCCAGAGTTTCTGGGGCGATGGTGAAACCTCGGTTCTGGTATCTCGCCGCAAAGCGGGCGACACGCAGCACCCGCAGCGGGTCTTCGACAAAGGCGGTGGAGACGTGGCGCAACACACCTTCTGCAAGGTCTGCGGCTCCGCCATAGGGGTCAATCAGCGTTCCGTCAGCATCCTGCGCTATCGCGTTAATGGTCAGATCGCGCCGGGAAAGGTCTTCTTCCAGAGTGACATCAGCGCGGCTATCTGTGGTGAATCCGGTATAACCCGGCCCGGTCTTGCGTTCACGTCGGGCAAGGGCGTACTCCTCACCAGTACGCGGATGCAAGAACACCGGGAAATCCTTGCCCACGGCACGAAACCCCTGTTGGCGCATCTCGTTCGCACTGGAGCCGATAACTACCCAGTCACGGTCCGATTCTAAAAGTCCCAGTAGGGTATCGCGTACAGCACCGCCGACAAGGGAGCACTGAAGATGTTCGCAGGGGTCTGACATTAGGGCTAAATCGATTGGCTGAAGCAGCGCAGTTATGAGAATGTGATTCTATTCCTGCTCAGCCAGGCTACCAAGTGTGTCGGAGCATTTGGTTTGTTGCAGGCGGGTGTTGAGCGGTAGTTGTCAGCCCATTGGAAGGTGCGCTGTGGCCGAATACAATGCTCCATTGCCGCCACGATAGCCATTATTCCTCGCTCTTATGAGAAAAACTGTTTCGATGCCCAGATTTTGGTTGTTGTTGTGGGGTCTGGCTATCTCGAGACCGAACCATCGATATGGTTTGCTGCCAGGAATAGTTTCACTTCTCCTGCTGAGTGGGTGCCAAAGTGCCGTTTTTTACACTCAGGCGACTGTTGGGCAATCAGAGTTGCTCTGGCATAGTCGACCGATTGACGAGGTACTGGCTGACCCGCAAACACCGGAGGGTATCCGCCAACGCCTGACGTTGGTTGAAAGCGTTCGTCAGTTCGCGGGTGAGGTTCTGGCGCTCCCGGCAAATCGCAGTTACCGGCGCTACGTTGATATCGAGCGTGACTTTGTCATGTGGAATGTATTTGCCGCCGCAGAATTCTCTGTGGAACCTGAGCTTTTCTGTTACCCGATTGCGGGCTGCGTCGGCTACCAGGGATATTTCAACAAAGCTGATGCCGTGGCTTTTGCCGATAGCCTGGCCGTGCAGGGGTTTGATATATCAGTCGGCCCGGTTGCAGCCTATTCGACTCTGGGTTGGTTTGCAGATCCGGTGGTCAGTTCAGTGCTGAATTACTCTGATACGGATTTGGCTGGGTTGGTATTCCATGAACTGGCGCATGAACGGGTCTATATCAAGGACGACACGACATTCAACGAATCGTTTGCCACCTTTGTTGAGCGCGAAGGTACGCGACGTTGGCTGGCGAGTAGCGGCCAGCAGGCCGATATTCCGCGTCTTGAAAAGTTCCAGGCGCAGCGCGACGCAGTGATCGACCTGATTCGAAGTGCGCGCAGTGAACTGCAAGTGTTATATATGGAGGAGCTCTCGGTTGAGGAAATGCGCTGGCGCAAGGTCGCTGTGTTCGATCAGTTGCAGGTCGATTACGCCGACATGCGGCGCGCCGGCGATGCCAATGACTGGCGAAACTGGTTTGATAGTAATCTCAACAACGCTAAATTGGCGTCAATCGGCGCATATCATGACCGGGTTGAGTTTTTTGAGCAGTTGTTTGAACGCGCCAACCGTAATTTTGAGGTTTTTTACCGTTTGGTTGAGGAATTAGAGGGCTCACCCCGTGAGGATTGAGAAAGGTCATTACCGATAAATTCCCAGGATGGATAAGTGCTGGACAAGCAAACAGCGATGAGATGAGAGGATCAATAACAATGACACGATTATTTTTTTACACCATAGCGACATTAGTGATTTCAAGCGTGCTCCTCATGCCAGCCTACGCGGGTTGGTTACCCAACAAAAAGGATCAGCCAACCTCCGAACAGGAGGTCGAGGAAACCATTGCGAAGTTTCTGCAATCTGATAAAGGACTCCAGGAGTTTTTTGATCAGGCTTATGGGTATGCCGTGTTCCCCAAGATCTACAAAGGGGCCATCGGTGTGGGCGCGGCTTATGGTTCAGGGCGGGTTTACAAGAAAGGAAAGTACATCGGTGCATCAAAACTTTACCAATTGACCTACGGGCTCCAACTTGGCGCGCAGGCCTACTCAGAGCTGATATTTTTTGGAGATGAGGATGCCTTGAATCGCTTTATCCAAGAGAAAGCTGAATTCAGCGCTCAGATCTCAGCAGTTGCAGCTACTGCTGGCGCATCGACTGACGCCGATTATTCAAACGGCGTTGCGGTTTTCACTCTGACTGTCGGGGGTCTGATGTACGAAGCATCCGTTGGCGGCCAGACTTTTGAATTCACCCCGGCGACGGAGTAACTCGTATCCCCTCTTAAGATGCACTAAGTATTACAGATTCGGTTCGAGTCCGAAAATAACTGTCTCGAGAGTGATCTTGCAACGCATCAGGTAGGGTGTGCGGAACAATGTATCTGAGATAGTCGGGGATACGGTTTATTCGCGGAATAAGATCGCAAACTGTTAGCGAACGGTTTTTGTGCTGCCGTAGTGGCCCCGGTAATCCTGTAGAGATTGAAACTCAGAAGCCAGCTCTGGTTTACCCGCGAGAAAATCCATCAGGCTCGAAAATCGCGCCAGCGCATGCACTCGCAAACCAAACTCATCAGTGACGAAATCGATGGCACCTCGACCGTCTTGAGTGATGGCTTCCTCTCGATCCAAAGCGATAATCACCGCAGCGGGCGTGCCACCTGCAGCGCGTATGATGTCGACCGACTCGCGCACGGATGTGCCGGCAGTAATTACATCATCGATGATCACTACGTTACCGTTGATTGTGGCGCCCACGAGTTGCCCGCCTTCCCCGTGATCCTTTACTTCCTTGCGGTTAAATGCGAAAGGGATGTCACGCTGGTATTCGTTCGCTAACGCGACCGCGGTGGCTGCAGCGAGCGGTATCCCCTTGTAGGCCGGGCCAAATAGCATAAAAGATGCTGGCTCAGCCTCGTGTAGGGCTGCCGCGTAGAAGCTTGCGAGTGTCGACAGTGTCGCACCACTATTAAATAGGCCGGCGTTGAAGAAGTACGGACTGACCCGACCAGATTTGAGGGTAAACTCCCCGAAGCGCAATACCCCCGCATCGAGTGCAAACTGCAAAAACGCATGCTCGGTATTAGAGGTTGACGCCATTGATTGGAAAGTCGGATTCAGAGGATTTCACAGGTGCGAATAATAACCGTTAACGTCAATGGTATACGGGCGGCCGAGCGCAAAGGATTTTTCGAGTGGCTGGCAAAGGAAGAGGCAGACTTTGTCTGTTTGCAAGAAACCCGGGCCCAGAGCGCCAAGCGTGCGGGCGAGCAGTTTTACCCAACCGGTTACACCACTGCTTACGTGGATGCACAGCGCCCAGGTTACAGTGGGGTGGCTTTGTACTGCCGGCGCAAGCCAGATCAGATCCGTGAGGGCCTGGGCTGGGAAGATTTAGATAGTGAAGGCCGTTGGGTCCAGGCGGATTACGGGCGGCTCAGCGTGGTATCGCTATACCTGCCTTCAGGCTCCAGCGGTGATCAACGTCAGCAGTTCAAATATGAGCTGATGGAGCGCATGAAGCCGATGCTAAAGAAATTCGCCGCCAGTGGGCGCGAATATATTATCTGCGGCGACATCAACATCGCACACAAGGAGATCGATCTTAAGAATTGGCGCGGTAATCGTAAGAACTCAGGGTTTTTGCCAGATGAACGCGCGTGGATGGACTGGTGGTTTACCGATGGGGGTATGGTCGATGTTTTCCGTCAGGTGGAGCCCGGCGAAGATCAGTACACCTGGTGGTCGAACCGAGGCCAAGCCTGGGCCAAGAACGTGGGCTGGCGCATCGACTACCAGATTGCCACACCCCTGATTGCCGCGCGGGCCTATGCCGTCAATATATACAAGACGGAGCGGTTCTCAGATCACGCCCCACTCATTATTGACTACCGGGTCAGCGACCGTTGGCTGCGCGCCAAACCGTGACCATTCCCAACCCTCAGGCGTCGTATTCAGAGCGTCTGGCAAGGGGTAGGCTAAGATGAGCTCTGGCAAGACGGTGCAGGGCGGAACTCAGTCTTTCGCTGAGACTTTCAGCGTTTACCTTGATCGGCGTATGGCCCGCATTGGTCTGCTGGGGCTAATCAGTGGATTCCCCTGGGTGCTGATCGGAAGTGCCCTCAGTCTGTGGCTGAAGGAAGATGGCCTCAGTCGCGCTACGATTGGCTGGGCTGGGTTGATCTTTGGGGTATATGCGATCAATTTCCTGTGGGCGCCGCTGATCGACCGGATTCGCATACCCTGGCTGACGGCTCGGCTGGGTCACCGGCGCGCCTGGATAGTTTTAATGCAGTCGGTCATTCTGATCTGCCTGGTAATCTGGAGTCGATCCGACCCGGTTGCGGGATTGGCTGGGGTCATCACCATTGGGCTGGTTATTGCTATCGCCTCGGCTACTCAGGACATCACGATTGATGCACTGCGTATCGAACAAGTGAATTCGACTGAAGGCAGTGCGATGGCGGCCGGCGCTGCGGTGGCCGTCGTAGGGTGGTGGACCGGGTATAAACTGGGCGGTGTTGCTGCACTGACGACTGCGCAGGCCTTTCAGAACGCGGGCGTCGCAAACTACTGGCAGGTCACATTCCTGGCGTTGGGTATGGTCGTGATCGCCTGCAATATCGCCTTGATGTTTGTGTCCGAGCCATCGCCGGTAGATCGTGCCGCGGCACAATCGCACGATGAAACACTGATTCGCTCGCGGCTGCACTTCAGCGGACTGCTTGCGGGGCTTGTGGCCTGGCTGGGTGGGACGCTGGTGGCTCCGTTAGCGAGTTTTTTTAAACGTAATGGGGTTGCCATCGCCCTGGCTGTGTTGGGATTTATCTTCCTTTTTAAGATCGGCGAGGCTTTTCTCGGTCGTATGTCGATCATTTTTTACAAGGAAATAGGCTTTTCAAAAACCGATATCGCCTTTTATTCCAAAGGCATCGGCTGGGTGACTACAGTGCTCTTTACGCTGTTAGGCGGGCTTTTTGCCGCCCGAGCCGGCCTGGTGCGCGCGATGTTCCTGTCTGGAATCCTGATGGCCTTAACCAATTTGTTGTTCTCGGTGTTGGCGTGGTCCGGGAAGTCGGAAGGGCTTTTTGCCCTGGCCGTAGTGATGGATGATCTGACCGGCGCTTTTGCCACGGTGACATTTGTGGCATTTATCTCGATGCTGGTCGATCGAACTTACACCGCGACCCAGTATGCCTTGCTGGCCTCAATCGGTACCGCTGGGCGGACGCTGTTCGCGTCATCTTCAGGCTCTCTGGTGGACTGGCTGGACGGCGACTGGGGCATTTTCTTCGTGATTACCGCGGTTATGGTCTTGCCGTCCCTTGCGTGCCTGTGGATGATCCGACGCCAGCTGGCTGGGATGCTGGCTGGGGCTCAAGTCAGGCTATTTAGCAAAACATCCGAGATAGATACTTAAGTACCGTCCCAGCAGAAGGTATAATTAGGGGTTCTGCTGCTCGCTATGAGTCAGTTAGCCTAGCCCTGTTTTCTGGAATCTGCCCATGCCAATCTACGAGTATGTCTGTCAACAATGCGATCATCACCTGGAAGCTTTGCAGAAGCTGTCAGATGAGCCGCTGAAATTTTGTCCGGAGTGTGGTGAAGCTTCTTTGCGCAAGCAGGTGTCGGCCGCCGCCTTTCGCCTGAAGGGCACTGGTTGGTACGAAACCGATTTTAAAAATTCGGGCAAGCAAAAAGAGAAAACTAACGGCGCCAAGGCTGACTCCTCTAAAGATGCGAAATCTGGCGCGAGCGACAAAGAATCAGCATCCAAGAGCTCTACCGCCTCAAAATCGTCTGAAACGACTTCTTCGTCGGGAAAATCTGACAGCAAAAAAAAGAGCACGTCCTCCTCCACCTCTGAGTCGGCCTGACGGCTTTTGCGGGCGACATCTGTGGCGCCAGGAAACAACGTGAAATCAGAACAACGCGATTGCCTGTGTGGCGAGCTTGACGAATCCTTTGTTGGTCGGGAGGTGGTGCTGTGTGGCTGGGTTCAGCGCCGACGCGACCACGGCGGTGTGATATTTATCGATCTACGTGACCGGCGCGGTCTGGTACAAGTTGTGTTTGATCCAGATCGGGCCGAACAGTTTGCTCTGGCCGAAACGGTACGCAATGAGTATGTGCTGCGCGTTACCGGCAAAGCCCGCTTACGCCCGGAAGGCACTCACAACCCAGATCTACCGACTGGCGCTGTCGAAATATTAGGGCTGGAACTGACTATCCTAAATAGCGCCGATCCCCTGCCTTTCCAGATCGAGGACGTCGAGACCGGTGAAGCGGTGCGCTTGCGTTACCGTTACCTGGATCTTCGCAGCGAACGTATGCAACGCAACCTGCGGTTGCGTCATCGCCTGATACGGGCATTACGTCATTATCTTGATGAGCGGGATTTTGTCGAGATAGAAACCCCGGTGCTGACCCGGTCTACCCCTGAGGGGGCGCGTGACTATCTGGTGCCGAGTCGGGTGCAGCCCGGTCAGTTTTTTGCACTGCCCCAGTCGCCGCAATTGTTCAAGCAAATGTTGATGGTGTCGGGATTCGAGCGTTATTACCAGGTAGCTCGATGCTTCCGTGATGAAGACTTAAGGGCCGATCGTCAACCGGAATTCACCCAACTTGATATCGAGATGTCTTTCATTGATGAAGCAGACGTCATGAGCGCTATGGAAGGCATGATGCGTGAAGTCTTCTCAAGCGTTTTAAAAATCGATCTGCCAGATCCGCTCCCAAAGCTCACTTATGCCCAGTCTGTTCGGCGTTTTGGTACTGATCGGCCAGATCTTCGTATCCCGCTGGAACTTCTCGATGTGGCGGATCTGATGGCCGAGGTTGAATTTAAGGTATTTGCGGGCCCAGCCAGTACGCCTGGGAGTCGGGTAGCCGTATTGCGGGTGCCAGGCGGCGCCTCCCTCAGTCGCCAGCAGATCGATAGTTATACCGAACTGGTTAAACAGTTCGGCGCCGGTGGACTGGCCTATATCAAGGTCAACAATATCAGTGATGGCGTCGGCGGGTTGCAGTCGCCGATACTGAAATTCCTGCCCGAAACCGTAGTTAGCGAACTACTCGACCGCGTTGGCGCCGAAGATGGCGATCTGCTGTTTTTTGGTGCAGACCGAGAGCGGGTCGTCAACGATGCGCTTAGCGCGCTTCGGATACGTCTTGGTCATGATCTCGACCTCGTTGCGCCAGGCTGGCGACCGCTTTGGGTGATTGATTTTCCATTGCTTGAAGAAGATGCCGCGGCCGGGCGCTGGGTGGCGCTTCACCATCCGTTTACGGCGCCGCACACCGAAGATGTGGATCATCTACAGACCGATCCAGGAGCCGTGCGATCGCGCGCCTATGACATGGTGCTAAATGGCACCGAGATTGGCGGCGGCTCAATCCGTATCCATCAACGGGCAGTCCAGCAGCAAGTTTTTGCAGCTTTAGGTCTTGATGAGGCGCAGGCGCAAACCCGTTTTGGTTTTTTGCTTGATGCACTGCGATACGGTGCACCACCGCACGGCGGAATCGCTTTCGGTATCGACCGGATTGTTTCGATGGTGGCCGGTGAAAACTCGATACGCGATGTGATTGCATTCCCCAAAACGCAAAAGGCATCCTGTTTGTTGACCGAAGCCCCGGGCGATGTCGACAATGATCAGTTGCGGGAGCTGGGCCTTCGCCGTGCTACCCCGCAGCGCCCGGACGGGACGGCGATGGAGTGAGTGCGAAGGCTTTGTTGCCACCGGCACGCTATAAGCGGCCGGAATCGGTCCTGGTAGTTATCTATACTGTGGCCGGCGAGACATTACTCTTGCAGCGGATACGAAGCGGTTTTTGGCAATCCGTGACCGGTGGTCTGAACTGGGGTGGTGAAACCCCGGCCCAGGCAGCGCACCGTGAAGTGTTTGAAGAGACCGGCCTCGAGAGGGCTTCGGGCTGGCTTGACTGGGGTTTCAGCCAGTCCTTTCATATTCTGCCTGAATACCGCCACTGGTATGGCCCGGGCGTGGTGGAGAATATTGAGCATTTTTTCTCACTGGAACTCCCGGCACGGTGCCCGGTCAAGTTAAACTCGTCCGAGCATGACCAAAGCTGTTGGGAAGATCTGGCAGTGGCAGAACATACCCTGTGGTCATGGACAAATCGGGCCGCGCTGGCGCAGGTGATTGCAGATCAGGTGTAATCACACTGTTAACTTAGTACTGATCAGGCAATTAGGCCGGGGAAGAGGCGACCAAGATGGCCGGACACAGCAAATGGGCCAATATCAAGTTTCGTAAGGCGGCCCAGGATGCCAAGCGTGGCAAGTTGTTTACCAAGCTGATCCGGGAGATCACCGTGGCTGCCCGCGCGGGAGGGAGTGATAGCGCATCTAATTCTCGTTTGCGGACTGCGGTGGAAAAAGCGCTCGCTGGAAACATGACTCGAGATACTGTTGACCGCGCGATCAAGCGGGGTACTGGAGAGCTTGAGGGACTGTCTTACGAAGAGGTGCGTTATGAGGGTTATGCTCACGGGGGCGTGGCCATTCTGGTTGACTGTACTACCGATAATCGTAACCGGACGGTAGGAGAGGTTCGCCATCTTTTCAGCAAGCATGGCGGTAATCTGGGCACCGAAGGTTCGGTCGCCTATCTATTCAGCAAGATCGGACTGTTTGTTTTTGCGCCCACAGCGGATGAAGAGGCTGTAATGGAGGTGGTCGTTGCTGCCGGAGCTGAGGAAGTCGAAACCGCGCTGGACGGATCGATCGAGGTGATTACAACTCCGGAACTATTTGACACCGTTCGCGCTGCGCTGGCACGGCAGGGCTTGGAGCCAGAGATAGCTCAGATAGTGCAGCGGCCAGCGACAGAAACCGAACTTGACGGTGATGATGCCGAGAAAGTCGTGAGCCTGGTAGATGCCCTAGAAGAGATGGATGACGTGCAGGACGTGTTTACCAATGCCACTTTCCCCGAGGAGATGGCGGCGTCGGGCTGATAACCTGGCACGGTATGCCCGTGGAAAACATCAGGGTTATTGGTATTGATCCAGGCTCCCGGGTCACAGGTATCGGGGTGGTTGAGGCGCGCGGCCAGTCCTTGCATTATATTTATAGCGAGTGTGTGCGTACCGGTGATGGCCCACTGGGACCCCGTCTGGTGACCATTCACGGTCGTATACGCGACGCCATCGATCAGTACCGACCCACGGCAGGCGCCATTGAGAAAGTGTTCATGTCAACCAATCCGCGCTCTGCATTGGTATTGGGGCAGGCTCGCGGCAGCGCTCTTGTGGCCTTGGCGCATAATGAGTTGGAGATTAGCGAATACAGCGCTTTGGAGATCAAGCGCTCAATTACGGGCACTGGCCGAGCCAGTAAACAGCAGGTACAGCACATGGTGAGAGTTCTGTTGGGTCTGGATCGCAAGCCGCCACAGGATGCTGCCGATGCATTGGCTTGCGCAATCTGTCATGTGCACCTGGCGCAAGTTCGCAAACGCCAGGAATCAGCCATGTCCGAACTGGCGGATCGTGACTCTGGTGGGGTAAGACGATGATCGGCCAGGTCAGCGGTACGTTGGTACATAAGCAGCCACCACAATTGATGGTTGATGTAAGGGGCATTGCCTATGAACTGGAAGCGCCGATGACCGCCTTTTACAATCTGCCAGAGGTCGGCGCCAGCGTTTCACTGTATACACACCTGGCGATACGCGATGATGCTCACCTGCTGTTTGGCTTTACTGACCGGCGCCAGCGCGACCTGTTCCGTATATTGCTGAAGACCAGCGGCGTTGGGCCACGGGTCGCATTGGCGATCCTTTCTGGACTGACAGCGGATGATCTGGTTGCCTGTATCAGTGCTGGTGATGTTGCGCAACTGATGCGGGTGCCTGGCATTGGCCGCAAGACCGCTGAACGTCTGGTCATTGAATTACGTGATCGGCTCGATAACATCGGTGATTCTGGTAGCGACCTGTCCGGCGCTGGGTTAACCCCCCAGCAGGACGCGATCAGTGCATTGGTGGCCTTAGGATACCGCGCGGCTGAGGCGGGCCGTGTCGTACGCTCAGTTGATACAGACGGTGGTCCGACTGTTGAATCCCTCATCCGTGAGGCACTCAAGGCGCTTTCTGGAGACACAAAATGAGTAGCCACGACCCGGTGATAAACCCGACCCATCAGGACGATTCTTCTCAGGAACAGGTGTTGGACCTCAGCCTGCGACCGTTACGTCTGGATGACTTTATTGGCCAGCCAAAGGTGCGTGAGCAGTTGGAGATTTTTATCGCCGCCGCCAAAGGTCGGGCGGAGGCGCTTGATCACGTTCTGGTATTTGGTCCGCCGGGTTTGGGCAAGACCACATTGGCCCATATTCTGGCCCACGAGATGGGCGCGAACCTGCGCCAGACTTCCGGCCCGGTTTTAGAGAAGGCAGGGGATCTGGCAGCGATCCTAACCAATCTTGAGCCACACGATGTGCTTTTCGTAGACGAGATTCACCGTTTGAGTCCAGCGGTAGAGGAGATTCTTTACCCGGCACTTGAGGACTATCAGCTGGACATCATCATCGGTGATGGCCCAGCCGCTCGCTCAATAAAGTTGAATCTGCCACCGTTTACACTGGTAGGTGCCACGACTCGTGCTGGCCTGCTGACTTCCCCGTTGCGTGATCGTTTTGGCATTGTCCAGCGTTTGGAGTTTTATCAGCCCTCGGAGCTGGCAATGATTGTCGAGCGCTCGGCACGTATCCTTGCTGTTCCCAGCGATGCCAATGGTGTTGATGCCATTGCCAGGCGCAGCCGGGGTACGCCGCGTATCGCCAATCGATTATTGCGCCGAGTCCGTGATTACGCCCAGGTTAAGGCGGATGGCGCGATCAGCAGTGAGATCGCCGACAGCGCGCTTGATTTGCTCGAGGTTGATGGTTTTGGTCTCGATGCGTTGGACCGGCGTTTGTTGCTTGCCATTATGGAAAAATTCGATGGCGGTCCAGTGGGTGTTGACAGTCTTGCCGCTGCGATTGGAGAGGAGCGCGGCACTTTGGAAGATGTTGTGGAGCCATATCTTATTCAGTCGGGATTTCTGATGCGTACCCCCCGAGGGCGTGCTGCTACCCGGGCCGCATACCGCCACTTCGGTCTGGCCCTGCCTGCAAGTGATGGCCCTCAGGCTGGCCTTTTTTCTGGAGGCTCCGAAGGTTCCGCACCATGAAAAGGTCAGGAAATTCTCACGCTGTTGACAGGGTTGGCAGGCGTTTTTCCTATAGTGTTGAGCCCACTGATGGGTATCGCATGGCTGTTTTATGATCGAGTTGGGCGCAGTGTTCCGTTGGCCGGTACGGGTTTATTACGAGGATACTGATGCCGGGGGAATTGTTTATTACGCTAACTACCTTAAATTTATGGAACGGGCACGCAGTGAGTGGCTGCGCTCACGGGGCGTAGACCTTGCCGTGCTGGCCCATAATGAAGATGCAATGTTTGTGGTGCGTTCGGCTAAGCTTGAGTTTTTGCGTCCGGCACGTTTGAGCGACAATCTGGAGGTATCTGTACAGGTAGCCCACCAGCGTCCGGCGAGTGTAGAGTTGTCTCAGGCGGTGACCCGATCTGGGGAAGCGCTATGTACCGGTGTGGTGCGTTTGGCCTGCATTAATATTCGCACCGCGCGGCCCCGGCCTTTGCCGGCTTTTTTTGAGGATGAGTAACGACCGATGAACGAAGCAGTCAAACTCGCAGTGAGCAATGAATCGCTGTCGATCCTACAACTGGTACTCCAGGCAAGCCTGCTGGTGCAACTGGTCATGCTGATATTGGTGGCGGCATCGCTGGTATCGTGGACAGTTATTTTTTCTAAAGCCAGTTCACTGAAAAAACTGCGCCGGGAGGCAGACGATTTTGAGGCTGACTTCTGGTCCGGCGGGGAACTTAACAGTTTGTATCGGCGTTGTACCGAGGGCGGCGTTGAGCCGATCGGCATGACCGGCGTTTTTGTTTCAGGTTATCGGGAGTACACCCGGCTTGCAGGTAACACAGCGATAGAGCGTACCGATCTGGTTGAGGGCGTGCAGCGGGCAATGCGCGTAGCCCTCAGCCGAGAGGTCGAATCGTTGGAAGCGCACCTACCGTTTCTGGCAACGGTGGGATCTATCAGCCCCTATGTAGGCCTTTTCGGCACCGTATGGGGAATCATGAATTCTTTTCGTTCGCTCGGCGCAATGCAAAGTGTTTCTATTGCAACCGTTGCACCGGGAATTTCTGAGGCCCTGATAGCGACCGCCATGGGTCTTTTCGCGGCGATTCCGGCCGTTATCGCCTATAACCGTTATTCCGCTGGCTCTGAGTCACTGATTGCCCGTTACGATGTTTTTGTCGAAGAATTTCTCAGTATCGTCAATCGACAGGCCGTGAGTGGCCAGCGACGCGGCTGACGGATTCTCTCGGGTCATTGTAATGCGTCCACGTCGCCAGAAACGTCAGATGAGCGAGATTAACGTTGTACCGTATATCGATGTCATGCTGGTGCTGTTGGTGATTTTTATGGTTACCGCGCCGTTAATGATGGAGGGGGTCACCGTCGAGTTGCCCCAGGCTGATGCCCGAGCAGTGTCAGAAGACAGTAAGGAGCCTTTCGTGGTTCACGTAGACAAGGCGGAGCAGTATTTCATCAATGATGATCCCAACCCGATCACCAATATCCAGGAGATCCGAATCAAGGCGGACATCGTGTTGCGCAACAGCCCCAAGACCGAGTTCTTGGTTCGCGCAGACAAGAATGTCCGTTATGATGCGGTTGTGCAGGCAATGGTTTTGCTGCAACAGGCCGGCGTGCCTGGTGTGGGGTTGGTGACCGACTCGTTGGAACATTGATCGCTGGTGAGTCGGAGCCCGCGCAAAGCTGCCAGTCCGATTCGGGGTTTTATATACGCGGTTCTGATTCATATCGTTTTTGGTGCACTGATTGGGGTGAGTTTGTGGTTTCAGCCACAGGTGATCGAGCCCTTGCCGGGTAAACCGGTACAGGCAAAAGCAATAGATCTGGCCGCGATCGAAAGGGCCAAGGCTGAGAAAAAACGAAAAGCCACCGAGAAGAAGAAAGCGGCTGAGAAAAAGAAGGAAAAAGAGGCTTTAAAGAAGAAAAACGCCGAGGCTGAGAAAAAACGTAAAGCGGCAGAGAAGAAGAAAGCAGCTGAGAAAAAGAAGAAAGCGGCTGAAAAAAAGAAGAAAGACGAGGCTTTAAAGAAGAAAAACGCCAAGGCTGAGAAAAAACGTAAAGCGGCCGAGAAGAAGAAAGCGGCTGAAAAAAAGAAGGAAAAAGAGGCTTTAAAGAAGAAGAAAGCTGCTGAAAAAAAGAAGAAAGAGGCGGCTTTAAAGAAGAAAAAGGCGGCTGAGGCAAAGAAAAAGGCCAAGGCTGAGAAAAAACGCAAAGCGGCCGAGAAAAAGGCTCGAAAAGCGGCTGAGGCCCAGGCGCAGCTCGAGCGCGATGAACAAGAGGCAGTGTCTGCCTTTGGCGCGCTGGCCTGGGCAATCCAGCAGCAGGTCAGCAGTAACTGGAGCGAGTCAGGGGACTTTAGCGGCATGAGCGTCTCGTTTCTTGTTAAGGTAGATAGGGATGGAAACGTTATCTCGGTCACCCTCACTAAAAAAAGCGGGGACGCACATCTAGATGAATCGGCCGAAAACGCTATTTTCAAGGCCTCTCCTTTGCCATTTCCCACTGAGCCTCGTTATTACGAGTACCTGAAAGAATTTAACTTTGTTTTTAAACCCTGACCCTTAGGAAAATAGCCACGATGAGAAGGATTGTTGCGGGAATGTTGCTGGCGTTATCGGCCGGGTGTGTGGTATTGCTTCCTACCTCTGCGTTCGCAGCCCTTACTATTGAAATCACCCAGGGCGAGGGTTCGGGCACTCCGATCGCTGCAGTCCCATTTCGCTGGCATGGTGACACCGAGCCACCTGAGGATATTCGCGCAATCATTGCGGCAGATCTGCACCGCTCAGGTCGGTTCGATCTATTGCCAGCTGCTGATTTTCTCTCTAAGCCAAGCGAGATCACCGAGGTTCGCTACAAGGATTGGCGTCTGATCAAAGCTGAAGCATTGGTGATTGGCCGGGTGATAGAGAAAGGCCCTGATCAGTTTGAGGTCAGCTTCCAGTTGCTGGATGTTTACCGTGAAAGAATCAAGGTCGGCCTGCGTTTTTCTGTTAGTGCGGCACAACTGCGTCAGGTAGCACATCAGATCAGCGATCGGATCTTTTATGAGATGACGGGCGTTCGCGGGGCTTTTGACACCCGCATTGCCTATGTGACCATGAATCAACAGGATAACGGCGACCGCCTGTATCGGTTAATGGTGGCTGATTCCGATGGCCATGATCCTCAGCAGATTCTACAGACAACCAATTTGCCGGTATTGTCACCTGCTTGGTCGCCCAATGGCGAATGGCTAGCCTACGTGTCGTTCTCCAATGCCACTTCTGGCGCCAATATCTGGCTGCAGGATATCAACTCTGGCAACCGCCGGACTATTGCGCAGGTTGAAGGGGCAGCGAGTGCGCCGGCCTGGTCCCCGGATGGCAAGTGGTTGGCACTGACGATTTCGGCCAAGGGCAACACGGATATTTACGTGCTCCAGGTAGCGTCCGGTGACATCCGGCAATTGACGCGTCACCCGGCAATCGACACCGAGCCTGCCTGGTCCCCAGACGGCCGGCACTTGGTTTTTACCTCTGATCGTAGCGGCCGGCCACAGATCTACCGTATTGGCCGCAACGGTGGCGAGGTCGAACGCCTGACACGGGGGGGAAAGGAAAACGCCAGAGCATCATACGATCCCAGTGGTAAACGACTGGTGATGGTGACCAACCGCGGTACAGGCGCGGGATACCAGATTGGTGTATTCTCTCTGGCCAGTGGCGAGATGGAATTGCTGACTGACGGTACACTCGATGAATCACCGACTTTTTCGCCAAACGGCGCGATGATTCTGTATGCTACGCGTCTGGGCAGGGATGGTGTTCTTGCCGCAGTGTCAGCGGATGGCCGTGTACGACAGATACTGAAAATGCATGATGGAGAAGTGCGAGAACCGGCCTGGGCAGCAAGCCGGTAGTAGCAAGTAAAGATATTGAATACAGGAGATTGATGATGCGTAGATTTGGGACGGTTTTCCTAGTGCTCTTTTTGGGCGTGGTACTAGCGGGTTGCGCGGCGACCAAGAAAAAAGGCGGGGAAGTAGAAGTGGAGGACGCGACGATTTCCGATACCACCGATGCTGCCTCGACTGATGCGGCATCATCGGGAATCAGCTCAGAAGACACAACTGCCGGGGAGATTATTGCGATTAGTGAAGATAGCACTGATCTGGATGATCCATTGGGACAGCGGGTGATCTACTTTGATTTCGATAGCTCTAATCTCACCCCCGAGGCACAGCGGGTAGTCGAAGCACACGCACAGTACTTGGCAGGCAACCCTGGTATGGCCGTGGTGCTGGAGGGTCACGCTGATGAGCGTGGCACCCGCGAATACAACCTGGCACTGGGCGAGCACCGCGCCAATACAGTCAACGAAATACTCCAAGGGCTGGGTGTTGCACCCGATGCGATCCGCACCATCTCCTATGGCGAAGAGCGGCCGGTTTCGATGGGTCAGGATGAGAGTGCCTGGTCTTTGAATCGTCGCGTAGAGATTCTTTACTGACGGTAGGACCCAGGCCAGCACGGTTGGCGTCTTCTCGCTCTCGCTGGTCGTAACTCGGTTTAGGGGAGTCTGATGGGTTCGCGGGCGTATACCGGTTACCGCGCGGTATGCGCCTTAGCCCTTGCTTGTGTCGGTGGCGGCCACCTTCCTGCCAAGGCGGATAGTAAGACCACGCCATTTGTACAGTCATCGGCTCCGGCGTCAGTTGAAGATGTCTCCGATGCCCCGATCGTTTTTTCTCAGGCCTTTGGATTACCTTGTTCTAGGAACAGCGAATTCACAAGTTTGCAGCGCAAAATCAACCATTTAGACAACCGCCCGGACAGCCAACCCTCTGCAGTAAAGAAACTGAAACACCCTCAGCAGGGGTTGTACGACCAACTTGACGGCTGCCGCTTTTTGGAGTGGACCCGAGCGGCCCTCCCCTTTGTCGAGGGCGGGGTAAACGCAACATCCCTCGAGCCATCAGATTCCGAGTTGGCCGGCGCAGCAGTCAAACTTCAAAGCCCGGTAGCATCGGTCGTCGTAGGCGACGGTTCCGGTAGCAGCGAGACCGTTACCGTTGTCTCAGTTGAGCCCACCACCGCCGGCCAGGTCGAGCCGGGGGGCGTTGGTGAAAAGGCGGCTTACGATGCAGCCTTTGACCTTTTCAGGCGTAGCCGTACTCTGGATGCGACTTACGCCTTTGTAACCTTTTTGCGTAGTTATCCACAAAGCTCGTTGGCTGATGACGCCTGGTATTGGCTTGGCCAATCGCGCTACATCATGGGCGAGTTCAATGATGCGTTGGGGGCTATGAGTATCGTGTTGCAATATTTTCCCAAGAGCCCCCGACTACCTTCAGCGCGGCTGAAGGTAGGTTATATTTATTACGAGCTGGGTGAGGATGCCAAGGCGCGCCAGTTTTTGAACGCACTGTTGCAGGATTTTCCCGGTCATCCGGCCGCTGTGTTGGCTCAAACGCACCTGCAAAAAATGGATCGCGAGTGGCGTTAAGGATAGATAGTGCTCAGCTGGACTCTTTTGATCGATGACGGCTGAGCCGTCTGAGCGCCTGTGCAAGGTCGTCGGATTTCAGGCCATCAGCGGTTTCGATAAGAAGGTCCGCGCTTTCGGGGTCTAATGGCTTGACCGCGCTTCCTGCCCGCGATTCCCTGAGATCGAACGGTGTTGATTGCGGTCGCACCTTCACTTTCAGGGCTTGTGGATGGTGGTCGGTTTGGGCGAGAGCGGTCAGGATTTCTTGTTGCCGCTGGATGACCGCATGACCCCACACCGGCCCATCAGCGATGATCAGCCAGTAATCAGCAGTGGGTTGCACCACGGTATGGTTGGCAATCTCGTCGCCAGCAGCCAAGTGCCAGGCCCGTTTTTCGGCGCTGACGTCCTGGGCATGGGCTCCGTTTGGCAGGCCCTGGATTTTGCCGATTAGTTGGCCGAGTCGGGTGAAGGTGTCTTCAGCCATGATAAAATTATTCGGTTGTGCACATTGATCATCTTTCCTGTGTAACACAGTGTAGCCCCGCGGTGTACCCAGTAACAGGGGTACAGCCTGTCTTTTAACCCCATTCCTGGTAGATCTATTTGATGTTCAGTAAGGTAGCGACCAAAGTTTTCGGTAGCCGTAATCAGCGCCTTTTGCGCAAGATGGACAAACAGGTCAAGGAGATCAACGGGCTTGAGTCCGGGCTCCAGACCCTTTCCGACGAAGCGCTCGCGGCCAAGACTGCTGAGTTTCGAGAGCGAGCGGCTAACGGTGAGGACGCACAGTCCATGCTGGTCGAGGCATTCGCCGTGGTTCGCGAAACCTCCCAACGCGTATTGAAGATGCGGCATTTCGATGTGCAGTTGATTGGCGGCATGGTGCTCCATGACGGCAAGATCGCGGAAATGCGAACGGGTGAGGGCAAGACCCTGGTGGCGACGTTGCCAGCGTACCTTAATGCGATCTGTGGCGATACTGTTCATGTGATCACCGTGAACGATTATCTGGCCCGGCGCGATGCCGATTGGATGGGCAGGATTTACCGTTTTCTGGGACTAACGGTCGGCGTAGTGGTCTCAGGGCAGGATGGCACGGCCAAGCGTGATGCATATGCTTGCGATATTGTCTACGGGACAAATAACGAATACGGTTTTGACTATCTGCGCGACAACATGGCGTTCAGCGCCGAAGATCGCGCGCAGAGTTCGCTTGATTTTGCCATCGTTGACGAGGTGGACTCGATCCTGATTGATGAAGCTCGTACTCCTTTGATCATTTCCGGCCCGGCCGAGGACAGTAGCGACCTGTATACCCGGATCAACAAGATCATCCCATCACTTGAGCGCCAAGCCCCGGTTGAGGGTGAAGAAAGTGCGACCGAGGACGAAGGGGAGGGTCCGGGAGACTTCAGTGTGGATGAGAAAAACCGCCAGGTATCCCTGACTGAGGCGGGGCATGAAAACGCTGAACGGTTGCTGTGCGAGTCCGGTCTGTTGGATGCCGAATCCAGCCTTTATGACGTCACCAATATTAGTCTGTTGCACCACCTCTACGCAGCATTGCGGGCACACATGTTATTTCAGCGTGATGTTGATTACATCGTCAGCAACGATCAGATCGTAATCATCGATGAATTTTCCGGACGCATGATGCCAGGCAGGCGCTGGTCAGAGGGGTTGCACCAGGCGGTTGAAGCAAAGGAAGGAGTTGCGATTCAGCAGGAAAACCAGACCCTCGCGTCAATAACCTTTCAGAACCTGTTCCGCTTGTATGGCAAGTTGTCTGGCATGACGGGCACCGCAGATACCGAAGCGGTGGAGTTTCAGCAAATCTATGGCCTGGAAGTAGTCGTTATCCCCACTAACCAACCGATGGTCCGGGACGATTTTTCTGACCTGGTCTACCGTACGCAAAAAGAGAAGTACGATGCGATCATCGACGATATCAAATCTTGTGGATCTCGCGAGCAGCCGGTTCTGGTGGGTACGGCGTCTATCGAGACCTCTGAATACCTTTCTAATCTGCTGGGTAAGGAGAACATCGCGCACGAGGTACTGAACGCCAAGCAGCATGAGCGTGAGGCACACATTATTGCCCAGGCAGGCCAACCTGGAGCCGTGACCATTGCCACCAACATGGCGGGTCGTGGTACCGATATCGTGTTGGGTGGAAATATGGATATGGAGTTGGCGGCTCTTGGTGAGCTCGAGCAGGATCAGGTCGAGACCATCAAGCGTGACTGGCAGGCAAGGCACGACCTGGTG
>JABINT010000103.1 GCA_018698075.1 Acidiferrobacteraceae bacterium | reverse complement strand
GTGGACACGACATATCAATAACTAGTTCGATGATTGGAGTAGATAGGGGTCAATCTCAGACGATTCCAGACTGACCGAAGTTATGCCTCCCGGCATATGTTGCATGGAGTTGATGAACTGCCATACTGTGGCGCTTCTGGTTGGCGAAGCAAAAAGAAAACGATTTTCATAGCCCCCTGCGATTCGATGCTCAGGAAACTCTTTAATGGCAGCAGATTCACGGTGCTGATTTGAGTTTCACAAAACAGTTACTAAAAACAAGGAACAATTAATGTCTGAAATTATGAACCGCCAGATTCAAATGGCGTCACGTCCAGTGGGTAATCCTGCTCCAAAAGATTTCTGCCTTGTTGAAGGAAAGATTCCAGATGTGGCTGAAGACCATCTGCTCGTTCGAAATCGTTTTCTCTCTTTGGACCCCTACATGCGTGGAAGAATGAGCGCTGCCAAGTCTTACGCCAAACCTGTAGAAGTGGGTGAGGTGATAACGGGCGGCACGGTGGGGCAAGTGACCAAATCCCGTCACCCCGGCTTTGTGGAAGGTGACCTCGTGGTGGCTAATGGAGGCTGGCAGGAGTATTCCGTGATAAAGGGGGCTGAATGCAAAAAGGTTAATCCTTCGTGGCCTTCGCCTTCACTGGCTCTTGGGGTACTGGGTATGCCTGGGGTGACCGCATACACCGGCATGAAAAACATCGGCAAACCAGTAGCAGGAGAAACCGTTGTGGTGGCGGCTGCTTCTGGCGCTGTGGGTTCAGTGGTTGGGCAGATTGCCAAAATCCACGGTGCCCGGGCAGTCGGGATTGCTGGAACTATGGAGAAGTGCCGCTTTGTTATAGACGAACTGGGTTTTGATGACTGCCTGATGCACAAGGAGCCTGATTTTCCCGAAAAACTCAAAAAAGCCTGTCCAGACAAGATCGATGTTTACTTTGAAAATGTCGGGGGCAAGGTATTTGAAACAGTGGCCCCGTTGCTGAATAATTTTGCACGTATTCCAGTTTGTGGACTGATAGCCCACTACAATGATACCCAGTTGCCTGAGGGACCAAATACCGCGCCGTTGATCTTGCGTGATATTCTGGTCAAGCGTCTTACCTACCGTGGGTTCATTGTCTGGGATTTTGCAGCACAGGAGCAAGAAGCACTTGAGTCTCTGGCAGGGTGGATCAACGAAGGCAAGCTAAAGTACCGTGAAGATGTTGTCGATGGTCTTGAAAATGCGCCCGAAGCCTTCATGGGCCTGCTGCAGGGTAAAAACTTCGGCAAGTTGATTGTCCGTCTTGGGTAACCTGGCTTTCATCAGACGTTCTGTTGCAACCGTCAGGCCAGAAATCTAGGTAGGAGCTTGCTTGTTGGCTCGACACGCAGAACAAATATTTGCTATCGTTATGTGGATGGGGATAGTCTGCCCTTGTTAGCAACCATCAATTTTTTAGAACATAGTTCTTGAACTAAGGAGTGAGATCAATGTCCACACTAATGAAGAAATCTTTCGATGACCCAGATGAAGTGAAAACACCTGAAAAAACTCACGCTGCCACGGTGAATTTCGGGACAGTTGCAGCAACAAAGATTGTGGCTCAACCCGGTTGGAAATGGTCAGAGTGTATAAAACCCCATGTTGGCGGTGATAGCTGCCAGGCGGGGCATGTAGGCATGGTTTTACAAGGAACTATTCACGTGGTTTCCGATGATGGATCAGAAATAACAGTCACCGCTGGAGATGCCTATACTTTTGCGCCGGGTCATGATGCCTGGGTTGTAGGCGACGAAGAATTCATTGCTTATGAGTTTAACAATGCGGGCAAAGATTACGCAGTCTGGCAGTCAAACTAAAGAAACAATCATTTGCATCTAGGGGCTTCTTTAATCAAGAGGCCCCTTTTTCTTGTTAAGACGGATTAGATAAGTCGTTTTCTAATAGCGGCGGCATAGCCGAACAAGCATCGTACTCATGGTGCGGCCAGCGTATGTCCAACGGCCGCCTGTCCAGGCTTTGCGCCCAGGGCACGGTTGGTACAGTTTGGAAGTGATAGTCATCAACCGCGTGAGCGCGACACCCGGATTACCGAACGACGCGCTCGCAACCGACGGATAATTCTCGCCAGATGCTTACGGTCGCTCACCTCGATGGTAAACCGAATTGCAGAATTACGATCATCACGTGCTGTCACCAGAACATGGTTGATGTTCGAATCTTCCTCGGCGATCACAGACGCGAGAGTCGCAAAAACACCCCGTCGATTGATCACCTCGAGACGGATATCGGCCTCGAAAGTTGTCTTGAGCTCAGTCGACCACTCGACACCGACCCAAGTATCCGGGCGTTTGCTCTGCTCCCGGGCGTTGGGGCAGGCTGGGCGATGGATAACAATACCGCGCCCGCGTGAGAACAAGCCGACAATCGAATCACCGGGGATCGGCCTGCAGCATCGAGCGTAGGAGACGCTCATGCCTTCAACCCCGCGTATTGGCAAGGGCTCTTCATGGCTTATAGGGCCACTGGAATCTGGCAACAATTGCCGGGCAACCACCATCGGCAACCGCCTGCCCATACCGATATCGGTCAGCAGTTCGTTCCAATCCTCAAGGCCGATGTGCTTGAGTAACTGAATTTTCTGATCAGTTCGCAAACGGGTCGTAAGGCCCAGCGCCTTCAGCGCCCTCTCTAACAGCTGGCGCCCGAGTTTACTGGCATCGCCTTCTTGCTGGTGCTTAAGAAAATCACGGATTGCAGCACGTGCCTTGGCAGTGACCACATAGTTTAGCCACAACGGCGTGGGTATCGCCGAGCGAGCAGTCAACGCCTCAACGTGGTCACCGTTGCTCACAGTGTGATGTAGCGGCACTGGCTCGTTATTAACCCGGGTACCGATGCAGTGATTACCAACATCCGAGTGCACCGCATAGGCAAAATCCAGCGCACTGGAACCCTTAGGCAGTTTCTTGATATCGCCATGTGGGGTAAACACGTAAACCTCATCTGGATACAGATCGACCTTCAGGTGCTCGAGGAATTCTGAAGGGTTGCCGGCCTGCTTCTGGGTATCCAGCAGATCCATCAGCCAGTGATGTGCGGGCATAGGTGCGCCGCTCTTGCCTTTGCCCGTCTTGTAACGCCAGTGCGAAGCAACACCGGTCTCCGCCGTACGATGCATATCGGTGCTACGAATCTGGACCTCAATACTCTGGCCAAAAGTGCCGAACAACAGCGTGTGCAGCGACTGGTACCCGTTGGCCTTCGGTATAGCGATGTAGTCCTTGAACTTACCCGGCACCGGCTTATAGGTATTGTGAATCACACCCAACGCCCGGTAACAATCATCCACCGTGCGCACGATGACACGAATCGCAAAAATATCGCGCATCTCGGACATGGGCACCCGGCGCGAGCGCATTTTGCGATAAACACTGTAGATATTTTTCTCTCGGCCTTCCACCACTCCCTCGAGACCCACTTCCGCCAGTTCTGACTCGATCTTGGCCGTGGTCTTTTCGATAATAGCGCGGTGATTGCCACGACGCTTATCGAGCTCCTTGCGGATGATGTTGTAACGCTTGGGGTAAAGATTGCAGAAACTCAGATCTTCGAGTTCCTGGGTCCACGTACGCATCCCCAACCGATTAGCGATTGGCGCAAAAATATCCAGTGTCTGGGTAGCGATCCGCTTACGTTTATCTGCTTTGAGCGCTCCCAACGTACGCATGTTGTGGATGCGGTCGGCGAGCTTGATCAGAATAACCCGAATGTCCTGGGCCATCGCCAGCAGCATTTTGCGGAAATTTTCTGCTTCGGCATGTTCGCGCGATTCAAACTCGATCTGGTCGATCTTGCTGACACCGTCAACCAGTTGCGCCACATCCTTGCCAAAGCGAGTCGAGAGCTCATCCTTCGCGGTGGGCGTGTCTTCGATAACATCATGCAGCAGCGCCGCCATGATGCTCCGACTATCCAGTCGTATGTCGGCGAGAATCCGGGCAACAGACAGGGGATGGAATATGTAGGCCTCGCCGCTGTGGCGTACCTGGCCTTCATGGGCTTCAGCGCCAAAAAGGTAGGCCTCGTATATGGCCTTGACCTCCTGCGAATCGAGATACTGCTCGACGATCCCTAGCAGGTCGCTGATCAGCAGGCGCCCCTCGCCGGCGGCGGGAGCATCCTGCGTGATTTCAGTTTGAGGGCTTGCTCTCCGCGTCGGTGCCGGTGTCGTCGGCATCTTGCGCTTCCTCGTTACTGTCGTTTGCGGCTGACTCACCGATAGGTGCCGCTTCGATCAGATCGGCTACGGCGGCAACAAATTCGGTTGCTGTGGAGTCGGTGTCCGGCAACGCCTCGGTGCTGACTTCAGATCCAGAAGCGGATGCATCGGCGGTGCCTTTGCTGTCTTCGCCCTGTGGCGCATCGTCAGTCTCCTCGGCCGCTGCGAATGCTTCCTCCAGTTCCTTCATCGGGTCGACTACCTTTTCTTTGAGGATTTCGTTGGTCACCATGCCCTCAGCGATCTCGCGAAGTGCGATCACGGTATGTTTGTCGCGGTCTTCGGGAACCAGCGGATCAGCACCGAGTTGTAATTGACGGGTACGCCGGGCAGCAACCAAAACCAGCTCAAATCGGTTCTCAACGTTCTCAAGACAATCCTCGACTGTAATTCTTGCCATCAATATTTCTCCAGAAAGCATGTCGCCCAGAACGGGCCTGGCACAGACCGAGGGCGACGGAATGACTACAAACAGCCAACCCCGGTATTTTCTTGAAACAACCGCTAAAGGCTTGCTCTTGAAACAACCGCTAAAGGCTTGCTGCGTCAGATGTTTTTAGTCTAACGTTTTTTGCGCAATGCACAAGGGCCTCGATGTTGAAGCCGTGGGCTGAGATGGGTGCAACCCCGTTTAGAACCAGGGCACGCAGCTCCACCAGCGCCGTGGCAAAGTCCGCGTTGACCATGATGTGATCGTACTCAACATAGTGGCTCATCTCGCTGGCTGCCTCGGCCATCCGCTCCCGAATCTCCTTAGCACTGTCCCGCCCACGGGACACCAAACGCCTAGCGAGGGCCTCAGCAGATGGTGGCATTATGTAAACACTGACCACATCGGCGACGCTACGACGAACTTCCTGTGCACCCTGCCAGTCAATATCCAGAACCACACTTTTGCCTCTGGCAAGAAACTGGTCTACCGCGGTACGCGAGGTTCCGTAGCAATGACCGAACACTCGTGCGTATTCAAGAAAATCTCCTGCCTCAATCATGTGCTCGAATGCGAGCTCATCGACAAAGAAGTAATCGACCCCATTCGTTTCCCCTTCGCGGCGGGGACGTGTGGTATGGGACACTGAGGCCATGACGGTATCGCAACTTTCGACCAAGGCGCGAGCCAGGCTACTCTTACCCCCGCCCGAAGGCGCGGACAGGATAACTACATGAGCTGGGATGGCTGCAGTTTGCGGCATAACCCGGTTACTCGATGTTCTGCACCTGCTCACGCATCTGCTCAATCAAGACCTTCAAATCGACCGATGCGCTGGTTTGCTCGAGCTGTGCCGACTTAGATCCGAGCGTGTTGGCTTCTCGGTTCAATTCCTGCATCATAAAATCCAGTCTGCGGCCAACTGGTTCCGTCCGGGTTAGTATCTGCTCCACCTCGTCCAGGTGTAAGCCCAATCTATCCATCTCTTCGGTGACCTCGCTGCGCGCAAGCAATATCACTACCTCCTGCTCCAAACGTTCCGGATCCACCTGCTCAACCATCTCCATCAGGCGCTGTTCCAATCGTTGACGCTGCGCCTTGGCAATATCCGGCAATTGAGCGGTTAGCGAACCGAGGATTCCCCGCGCCATCGCGATCTTGTCTTTCAGGATACCGGCCAAAGCGGTGCCTTCACCTTCCCGACTATCGGTGAGCTCGCTGAGCGCCCCACGCAACAGATCGGCGGCAGCGTCAGCGAGGACTTCATCGTCTACCGCCGGCGCAGACATCACGCCTGGCCATTTCAGTATTTCACTGATCTGTAGCGGCTTGGCATCGGGCACGATAGCGCGAACACGATCCGACCAATTCGCGAGGTGGCCGACCACTTCGACATCGATGTCGCGTTCAGCCACATCCGCTGATGGCGGTGTGTAGCGCAGTAGGGCATCAACTCGACCACGGTTAACCACGGCACTGATGGCATCACGAAAAACGCCCTCGGCAAAACGCAGCTCCTCTGGCAGCCGCATCGCGACTTCACGATAGCGGTGATTAACACTTCGCACCTCCCATGTCATCTGACCCAAGGGCGTTTCCGCCGTGCGACGGGCGAAAGCAGTCATGCTCTTTGCCAAAGGAATTCTCCAAAATATTACAGGTTAGGCCGAAATAACTGACGGCAGCGCTCACTTGGGCCACTGACATCGGGTAAGCAACTATACTGTATTCTGTGTTTTTTTCGCCTGGCGCTGGTTGGCAACCATCCAGCTCACCCTATGTCCAGCAGACTGCCTCTGCAGAACGGCTACATCCTCAAGGGCTACACCATTAGCGAAGTCCTCGGTGGTGGTGGCTTCAGCCTGGTCTACCTTGCGAGCAACGAGCTGCAGCGCGGCAAGATGGTTATCAAGGAGTACTGTCCACAGGATCTGGTAGCCCGCCAGACCGATGGCGCGATCGAGCCCAACTCGCCACTGGCTCAAGCCCCATTTCGCCAGGGCCTGGAACGCTTCCGCTTAGAAGCCCAAAGAATGAGCGAAGTGAAACATCCCAATATTATCAGCGTTAGTGAATACTTTGAAGCGAACAACACCCTATATATGGTGATGGCGCATGAAGAGGGGCGTGACTTGCGCTGGTTTATCAAGAAACTTGCGGGGCAATTGGACTGGGATTTTTTGAAGCAGGTTTTCCCAGCCATCGGCGAAGGACTCTGGCGCATGCACCAGCACGGTGTGGTGCACCTGGATGTCAAACCAGCCAATGTTCTACTGCGTACCAGTGGCCAGCCGTTGCTGCTGGATTTCGGTGCGGCGCAAACCCTTAGCGACGACGATCGCTTTGGCTCCTTTCAGACCCTGACTCATGGTTTCGCACCGCCAGAGCAGTATCTGGACGGTAACCTTGGTACCTGGACCGACATTTACGGCCTGGCCGCAACTATCTACAGCTGTATTACTGGGTCATCTCCGCCACCGGCATTAAAACGCCAAGAGGGTGCAACACTGGAAAAACTGACCGTATCCCGGACCGGGCAGTACCCCTACACATTACTGAAGACCCTCGAGGCTGCGTTATCACTGGATTACGGCGAACGCCCAGCTGATATGGGCGCTTTCCTTTCGCTGGCTTTCGGCGCCCCCCAGGGTGGATAACATCTTTATTTTGATGCTCATCTCCTATCAGGTGATCTCCTCTAGGCGGTTGATTCAGTCGGTGTAATCTCCTTTCGGTTTTTGAGTTAAGGGTTTGGGCTTTAGGCAAGCTCTGGGTCCGGGAAAATACGCCTGATAAACAACCTGTTTTGCTGTTATTTACATTGAACCCAAAACTTTAGACCACTTTATCAGTGGATGATCTTGCGCCAATCGTGGTCAAGCCATCTATTCAAAGGGGGGATCACATTTTCGCAAATAGCCAGGCGGTTCTAATAGCTGACTTCCCCAAACATTCAACAGTAATGTCAGCAAACGCTGAGTTTTATCGCAGTTTTAAAATAGTTGACTCAGTGGTACAGTGGCGCCTCTATTGGTCTGACCAGCTTACCATTTCATTATGAATCGAGAACGCGTTTCGGACGTTGTGGTTCGGAAAATTGAGCAGTTGATTCTTGAGGGAGCACTGAAGCCTGGTGACCGCCTGCCGGCAGAGCGTAAGTTTGCTGTACAGCTCGGGGTCTCACGGCCCTCACTACGCGAGGGCCTACAGATTCTCTCCGCGCGTGGACTGCTAACGACACAGGGCCGCGGCGCCACCGAAGTGGCTGAGAGTCTTAATCCCGCTCTGGAAAATCCGCTGCTGGAACTGATCAGCACCTCACCCGATGCGCAGCAGGACGTCTTGGAACTGCGCCACGCGATCGAGTCCATGGCGGCATATCATGCCGCCGCCCGGCGCACTGAAACCGATATGGAGATGCTGCGCGCAGCTTACAAGCGAATGATTATCTCTCATGGCCAAGATGACGCCGTGATCGAAGCCAAAGCCGATGCAGACTTTCACCTCGCGGTCGGTGAAGCCTCACACAACGTGGTGCTGGTCCACGTGATGCGCAGCCTGTTCTCGCTGCTGCGCCGCAGTATCCATTACAACCTGGAGAACCTGTACCAGCGGCCTGATAACTTTAAGCATCTTCGCGACCAGCACTATCATCTGATGAATGCGATACTGGATGGCAATCCACAGGCCGCCAAGACCGCCTCGGATAATCACATCAGTTATGTCGAGAAAACGCTTCAGGATATGAACATTCATAGGCAACGTGAAGCCCGCGCTCATCGTCGTGTAGCCGGTCTAGCCTTATCTTGATTGACCCAGATGGTTAACCGTCCGGCACGACTGCTGGGTTGCCCCTTCTCTAGTAGGAACGATTCGGTTGCCCTAAAATCATTGAGCAAGCCACAAGGGCTGGCGTCCTTGTCTATAGTATTAATGGTATACGACACACCACTGAAATCAACGTTGCTATGCTGCGATACGCGCTGATCCTTTTTTTCGTGCTCTGTGGAGCCTGGTTGTTGTTATCCGGGCAGTGGACAGTTCTGCTTCTGAGTCTTGGTATCGCATCAGTATTGCTGGTGGTTCTATGCGCGAAGCGTTTAGGCATACTGGATGCTGAGGGTTTGCCGCTGAGACTACTTCCAGGGCTGGCACGCTACGCGCCCTGGCTGGCTGGGCAGATCATCCACGCCAGCGTGGATGTGGCACGTCGTATCGTCGATCCACGCTTGCCAATAAGCCCTTCAATCATCCATGTCGACGCCGGCCAACGCAGCGCCGTGGGTCGGGTCAGTTACGCCAATTCGATCACCCTGACACCCGGGACAATCTCGCTAGATGTCGCTGACAACCAGATAGAAGTGCATGCCCTCACGGATGACGCGGCTGAGGAGTTAACTCGAGGAGAAATGGCTCGGCGCGTATGCTCCATGGAGGACGAGTAATGTTCACGCTTACCGGCATCGCGCTACTGGTCACTATGGTGCTGGCTCTGATTCGGGCAATCAAGGGGCCCACCGTCTATGACCGGATTCTGGCCTCGAACGCCTTGGGCACCAAGACCGTGCTGATGATCGCGGTGCTTGGCTTTATCGTCGGTGAGCCAGATTTGTATATTGACATCGCTCTGATGTACGCCCTGATCGGCTTCATCGGTACCGTCGCTGTCCTCAAGGTATCCGAGTTCGGCGACCTTGGTCAGGCACAGTCACCGCGCGACGGAGACAAATCATGAACCTCGCGCTAGACCTTATAAGCGATGCCCTGTTGGTTATCGGTGCACTGTTCACCCTGGTAGGTGGCATTGGGCTACTGCGCCTGCCGGATGTCTTCACTCGCCTGCATGGCGCCGGCATTACCGATACCCTGGGGGCTGGCGCCATTTTGCTGGGGCTTGCCCTGGCAGCCGGCTGGAGTTTGCTGCTGGGCAAACTGCTATTACTTCTGGCGATACTGGCGCTACTGAACCCCTCTGCTTCACATGCCCTGGCGCGCGCGGCCAGGCATGGTATCCGCAGACCCTGGCTTGATGATCCGAAAATCTAAGTGCTGATCGAGGCCATCAATATCGTGCTGCTGGGCATGTTGGCACTAACCGCGCTTGCCGCAGTTCGGCTGCATGACCTTTTTGCCGTGACCATAATGTTTGGTATCTACAGCCTGCTCGCTGCGGTCGTGTTCGTGGTTCTGGATGCGGTAGATGTGGCATTTACCGAGGCGGCTGTAGGTGTCGGCATTTCGACAGTATTGATGCTGGCGACCATTGGTCTGGTGGGCAGGCACGAGCAGCGCCCGGCACACCGACCGCTGCTGCCGCTGCTGGTGGTTGCGGTCACTGGCGCGGCGCTGGTCTATGGCACACTCGACATGCCTTTTTTCGCTGACCCAGCCGCCCCCGTACATCAACACGTTGTGCCGTACTACCTCGGTAAATCACCTGAGCAAACCGGCATCCCTAACGTTGTCACCAGCATTCTCGCGAGTTACCGCGGTTACGACACCCTGGGCGAGTTGGCGGTGATTTTTACCGCTGGGGTCGGGGTTCTGGCTCTGCTTGGCCTGCGGCGACGTAAACGACCTGCGAAAGAGCACCCAACGCCATGAGAGACAATCCGGTTCTACGCATTGTCGCCAAAATCATCATCCCGGTGATCCTGCTATTTGCCCTTTACGTACAGTTTCATGGTGACTTCGGTCCGGGTGGTGGTTTTCAGGCCGGGGTCATCTTCGCTGCTGGATTTATTCTTTACGGCTTGGTGTTCGGTACCGAAGCCCTGCGCAACGCCATACCGCCAGGGCTGTTACGGTTTGTTATCGCACTTGGGCTGGTCTTGTATGCCGGAGTTGGCGCAACAACAATGCTGCTGGGCTCAGATTACCTTGCTTACGGTGCGCTCGCCGACGATCTGATAGGCGGCCAACACCTGGGAATCTTCCTGGTTGAACTTGGGGTTGGCATCACTGTAAGTGCAGTAACAGTCACCATCTTCCTGGCCTTTGCCGGGCGCAACGATCCGTGAACGTCGCTGGACTGTACAACTACTGGATCGTCATCCTGCTGATGATGACCGGTTTCTACGTGGTGATCTCCAGTGGCAATCTGGTCAAGAAAATCATCGGGTTGAACCTGTTCCAGGCCTCGGTTTTCATTCTTTATATCAGTATGGGTAAAGTCATGAACGGCGCCGTACCCATATTGCGCGAAGACGTCACTACTTACTCCAACCCTCTGCCCCATGTGCTCATCCTGACTGCGATCGTGGTCGGGGTAGCCACCACTGCCTTAGGTCTCGCGCTCGTCGTGCGAATTCGTGAAGCCTACGGCTCAGTCGAAGAAGACGATATTCATCGCCAGGACGAGTCCTTGTGATTAGTGCGCAACTGCCGGCGCTACAGGTGGTTGTGCCGTTGCTGGCTGCGCCACTGTGCCTGATCTTGCATCGACCCTTTGCAGCGTGGCTACTGACATTCGTTGTCAGCGGCATCTCGCTTCTCGTTTCAATTGCCCTGCTCGGGCAAATACTGGAACAGGGCGTCATCGACTATACCTTCGGCGGCTGGGCGGCGCCGTTTGGTATCGCATACCACATCGATTTCGCCAACGCTTATGTGCTGTTGATCGTCACAGCGATCAGCACAGTGGTGTCCATCTTTGCCAAGCGCAGTGTCGCCAGCGAAATCGAGGCACATAGCCAGGGACTTTTTTACACCGCCTGGCTGCTCTGTCTTACTGGACTGCTTGGCATCACGATAACCGGGGACGCATTCAACCTTTTTGTCTTTCTCGAGATTTCCTCGCTGTCGAGTTACGTACTCATTGCGATGGGAAATGATCGCAAAGCGCTGACGGCGGCCTACCAGTATCTGATCATGGGAACGATCGGCGCAACTTTTATTCTTATTGGGATCGGCCTTTTGTACATGCTGACCGGCACACTAAACATGCTCGACATGGCGCAGCGCTTGATTGCCGTTGCCGACAGTCGCACAGCGCGCACCGGTTTTGCTTTTCTGACGGTGGGTCTGGGCCTGAAGATCGCGCTGTTCCCACTTCATCTGTGGCTGCCCAATGCCTATGCCTACGCGCCCTCAGCAGTCAGCGCCTTCCTTGCGGCTACTGCAACCAAGGTGGCTGTCTACGTCCTGCTGCGCTTTATGTTCTCGGTTTTCGGCATCGACTTCGCACTCGGCGCCATGCCGCTATCGACCATGCTGGTCGTTCTGGGCTCGGTCGCGGTCCTTTCGGCGTCGACAGTCGCTATATTTCAGCACAACCTGAAGAGAATGCTGGCGTACTCCAGCATCGCCCAGATCGGCTACCTGGTACTGGGTGTTAGCCTGGCGACGCCTGCCGGGCTTACGGCCACTCTGCTGCATCTTTTCAACCATGCACTGATGAAGGGCGCACTGTTTCTCGCGCTCGGCTGTATTGCCTGGCGGCTCGGCAGTGTGCGCCTGGGGGACCTGGGCGGACTCGGCTACCGGATGCCCTGGACCATGGGTGTTTTCGTGATTGGCGGTCTCAGTCTGATCGGCCTGCCACTCACCGCGGGCTTTATTAGTAAATGGTATCTGGTGCTGGCCGCTGTGGAGCGAGGCTGGTGGCCCGTTGTCCTTGTCATCATTGCCGGGTCACTGCTTGCCATGATCTATGTCTGGCGCGTGATCGAGACCGCATACCTTGGCAAAACCAAAGAAGCCGTCAGTGGCACCGAAGCGCCGCTGTCTATGCTGGTTCCGGCCTGGCTGCTGGCTATCGCCAATCTGTATTTCGGCATGCATACCGAACTCAGCGCGGGCATTGCATCACAGGCCGCCATGGTGCTGTTCGGGGGACAACCATGAGCGACTCGATGCTATTTCTGATCGTACTGACACCGTTTATCGGAGCCGGGCTGATCGTGGTCACCGGCAACCGGCCCAATCTGCGCGAGACAGTTAGCGTTGCAACTGGCCTATTACTGCTGGCTGAGGTTGCCTCGTTGGTTCCGGACGTGCTGGCCGGGGAAACCCCTGGCCTGCTGCTGGCAATACCGGTGCCCGGAGTACCACTGGCACTGCAGGTGGAGCCATTGGGATTACTCTTTGCACTGATTGCCTCGTCTTTGTGGATCGTCACGACGATTTACGCCATCGGCTATATGCGCGGCCATCATGAAATCCACCAAACCCGCTTCTATGCGTTTTTCGCCATCGCAATCGGCGCCACCATGGGAATAGCCCTGGCGCAAAACCTGTTTACGCTATTCCTTTTTTACGAATTATTGACGATCTCGACTTATCCGCTCGTTACCCATGCCGGTACGCCAGAAGCTCGTCGTGGGGGGCGGGTATATCTGGGTGTCCTGATGGGTACCTCCATAGGGTTTTTGCTGCTGGCGGTGATCTGGACCTGGCAGTTAACCGGCACCACCGGCTTTAAGGCAGGCGGCATCCTTGCGGGGCAGGCTTCACCGCTGGTCATTGGGATTCTCTATGGACTTTTCGCCTTCGGTATCGGCAAAGCCGCACTGATGCCTTTCCATCGGTGGCTACCAGCCGCGATGGTAGCCCCCACTCCGGTAAGCGCACTGTTGCACGCCGTTGCAGTGGTAAAAGCAGGTGTTTTTGCCATCCTCAAGGTCACGGTCTATATTTTTGGTATCGATCTGGTCGGCGGCAGCACGGCCAGCACAGCCCTTTTATGGGTGGCAGCGCTGACTATTATCGGCGCCTCACTTGTCGCGCTGTACCAGGACAATCTCAAACGCCGTCTGGCTTATTCCACCATCAGCCAGTTGTCTTACGTGGTCCTTGGCGCAGTGCTGGCCAACGCGGCCAGCATTTCTGGCGCAGCCGTGCACATCGCTACCCACGCGGTCGGCAAGATCACATTGTTTTTCTGTGCCGGCGCGATTCTGGTGGCTACCCACAAAACCCGGGTCAGTGAACTCGATGGACTCGGTCGGCAAATGCCGCTCACCATGGGAGCATTTCTGATCGCGAGTCTGAGTATCGCTGGGTTGCCACCGACGGGCGGCTTATGGGGAAAATGGTATCTCGCACTCGGAGCGCTTGAAGCGGGCTACGGCATACTGGTCGGGGTTCTGATGCTGAGCACACTGCTGAACATCGCTTATCTTCTACCGATTCCGTTGCGAGCTTTTTTCGGCCAATCGCCTAAAACCGCGGTGCAGTTCAGCGAGGCCCCATTACCCTGCCTGGTGGCCATTGGCATAACCACGGCGGCCTGTGTCACGCTATTTTTCTTTCCTGGCCCAGTTTACCAACTGGCGAGCATGCTGATTCCTTGAGGCTCCGATGAACGACAAGGTCCATATCTTTGACAAACCGCAAAACGTACGGCGGGTGCTGTGGGCGCTGGTCGCTATGTGTATCGCCACCATCGGTGCCGACTTTGTCTACCACCGCCACATCGTGCATCCCTGGGAAGGGGTATGGGGCTTTTATGCCATTTACGGTTTTGTCGCCTGCGTGGTACTGGTGCTGGTAGCCAAAGAGTTGCGCAAGCTGCTGATGCGCGCCGAGGATTACTACGATCGTGATGGTTGAACTACCGCCTTTTGTGCTTTTCTACCTGGCGGCGCTGGCAGCTGCGGTGCTACCGCGGCGCGCACGCCAAGTAGTCATGCTGGCCGTACCACTGGTCGGCGGACTCGCACTGATGAATCTCGCCCCAGACCTTCTGGTACGTGTCGCCTTTATGGACCTGTACCTAGAGCCACTGCGCGTTGATAAATTGAGCATGCTGTTCGGCATCCTGTTTCACATCGGCGCATTTATCGGCATTGTCTTCTCACTACACGTTGATGACCGTAGCCAACATGTTGCAGCGTTGCTGTACGCCGGCAGTGCAATCGGGGCGGTATTCGCGGGCGACCTTTTGACCTTGTTCTTGTTCTGGGAAATACTGGCCCTGACCTCGGCGTTTCTAATATTTGCCAACCGCACTGATCGGGCCTGGGGTGCCGGCATGCGTTACCTTGTGATCCAGGTGCTTTCGGGCGTGCTACTGCTCGCCGGAGCGCTGATGCTGTATCGGCACAGCGGCTCGCTGGCCTTTAACCATATCGGTTTGAATGGCGCGGGAAGCTTCCTGATCTTTATCGCCTTTGGCATCAAGTGCGCCTTTCCCCTGCTGCACAACTGGCTCACGGATGCCTACCCCGAGGCCACCCCGACCGGCACGGTTTTTCTCAGCGCCTTTACCACCAAGGTCGCGGTCTACGCTCTGGCGCGTGGCTTTGCCGGCACCGAGGCCTTGGTCTACATCGGCGCTACCATGACCTGTTTTCCGATCTTTTACGCCGTGATTGAAAACGACCTGCGCCGCGTGCTTGCCTACAGCATGATCAACCAGATCGGCTTCATGGTCGTGGGCATTGGCCTGGGTACAGCGCTGGCTATGAATGGTGCGATCGCTCACGCCTTTAACGATGTGATCTTTAAAGGCCTGCTGATGATGTCGATGGGCGCCGTACTGCACATGACTGGGCGCATCAATGGCTCTGATCTGGGCGGGCTGTACAAAAGCATGCCTATTACCGCCGGCCTGTGCATCGTCGGCGCAGCATCGATCTCGGCCTTTCCGCTTTTCAGCGGCTTCGTCAGCAAATCCATGGTTATGGTCGCGGTGCTGGAAGAAGGTCACCCGGGGGTCTGGCTGGCACTGCTATTCGCATCGGCAGGTGTATTTCACCATGCCGGTATCAAGATTCCTTTTTTCGCTTTTTTCTCCCACGACAGTGGTATCCGGACCACCGAGCCACCGCTAAACATGCTGGCCGCGATGGGTCTGGCGGCTGTGCTTTGCGTCTTTATCGGCTGTTATCCGTGGGTACTTTATGAACTGCTGCCATTCTCGACGGGCTATGCGCCTTTCGACGGCAGCCATATATTGGCGCAGATCCAGTTGTTGGTTTTTTCAGCCGCTGCGTTTGCCTGGCTCAAGGTTTCAGGGATTTACCCGCCTGAACTGCGTTCCACCAATATTGATGTCGAGTGGCTGTATCGCCGCCTGGCGCCACGTTGGGTGCGCCACTGCACTCAAGGATTAACTGCCGTCAGCGACACTCTGGGCCAGGCCACACAAAACGCCAGCCGTGTCGTGATGCGCTCGGTTGTGCGTCACTATGGCCCCGAGGGCGCTCTGGCGCGATCCTGGCCGACCGGCTCGATGGTATTGTGGGTGGCGGTGCTGCTCGCGGCGAGCTTGATACTGTACTACCTGTAAGATCAATTACCGACAACCTTCGTTTATAACGATCCAATCTGATGAATACCCCTCACAACAACCCAGTCGATGAAGCGATTGCTTCAAGACGCTCGATACGGGCCTTTTTGCCAACGCCGGTCGAGCGGGCAACGATCCGTGCGATCCTCGCCACCGCGTCGCGGGCACCCTCAGGTACCAATACCCAGCCGTGGCAGGTATATGTCCTGACCGGCAAGGCCTTGGCCGGTATCAGTAAAAAAATACTATCGGTGTACAACAATCCGGATGAGGTGGCGCAACACACTTCTGAATACGCCTATTACCCCAACAAATGGATCTCTCCTTACCTCGAACGCCGGCGCAAAGTCGGCTGGGACCTGTATGGCCTGCTGGGCATCACCAGGGACGACAAGACGGCAATGCACCAACAGCATGGACGCAACTATGTATTTTTTGATGCGCCGGTTGGACTGATTTTCAGCATAGACAGAGTACTGGAGAAGGGCAGTTGGCTGGACTACGGTATGTTCCTTCAGAACATCATGGTTGCTGCCCGGGCCCGTGGCTTGGATACCTGCCCACAAGCAGCCTTTACACCATTTCACCGGGTGATTCATTCGTATCTCGAAATGAATGATAACGAGGCTCTGGTGTGTGGTATGTCTTTGGGCTACGCCGATAACGCCGCGGTCGAGAACCAATTGACGACTGAGCGTGAAGCGGTTGACGACTGGGTCAGTTTTATCGACTGAGTACAGTCAGCCCGAAGGGTTCCGGCTTTGAGACAGCTCAGATCGTGCTGCCCTGCAGGCTTTCCTTGAAGTGACGCCGGCACATCGAGATATAGGTCTCATTACCGCCAATCTGAATCTGATCACCGGCCCGCATCGGCCTGCCTTCACCGTCAAAACGCACCGTCATGATGGCTTTGCGACCGCAGTGGCACACGGTCTTGATCTCACGTAATTCGTCTGCCAATGCCAGCAGCAACTGCGCACCTTCGAACAGTTCTCCAAGAAAATCAGTACGCAACCCATAGGCGAGTACCGGTATATCCAACGTGTCGACGACTTCGGTAAGCTGTCCGACCTGCTGGGCGCTGAGAAACTGAGCTTCATCCACCAACACACAATGCACGGCTTGTTCCTCACCTTCGCGAACCACCAACTGGCGCAGGTCGACTTCGGGACCCACATCGATCGCATCGGCCTCAAGACCGATTCGTGAACGAACCCGGCTTTCCCCTGCCCGATTATCGATGCGCGGTTTCAGCACCAGCGTGTTCATGCCACGCTCGGCATAGTTGTAGCTCGACTGCAGTAGATTCGTCGTCTTGCCAGCATTCATTGCCGAATAGTAGAAATAGAGCTTCGCCACCGTGTTCGCCTGTTCGTTAACCCATCAGCGGGGATTGTAGAACATCACCGGTAGCCTCCCATCACCAAGGATGCCGTGCTGTCTGGCGCTCCATGTATAACGATACGAGCCCGCCAAGAAAAACTATACTGTGCCCGTGTTTTTGATTAAAGGTGAAGCGTAAATGAAAAAGCTCCGTTATTCGGCATGGCTGCTCCGCGTGCTACTGGGCGGCTTACTTGCACTACCGGCTATTGCTGAAGAAGATACCAAGCCGGTAATGATTACGGGCGAACTCAAAAGTTTCTCCATGACTCATAACGGCGAAACTGTCACGGTGATGCGCAACCAGGACCGGGACAATCGCATTGTCGAACTCTACCAGCCGACCTACCGCGGCAAGATCCAGCCCATGCACCCCTTTGCACCACATCAGGTAACTACAATCGGGGCTCTGGAGATGATCGGCTTTATGCAGCAGTTGGAATCAGGGGACGAAGGTCTGCTGATTATCGACTCGCGCACGCGCGACTGGGCGCGGCGCGGCACGCTTGCGGGATCGATCAATATCGCTTTCACCGAGTTCAAGGATGAGGAACGCGCACTGGAAATCATGGAAGAGTGGTTTGATGTTCTGAACACAGGTCTCTCACTTGATTTTTCAAATGCAAAGACCCTGGTTCTATTTTGCAACGGCATCTGGTGCGGTCAGTCACCAACGACAATACGCACCTTATTGCGAATGGGATACCCGGCCGCAAAGATCCATTACTTTCGCGGTGGCATGCAAAACTGGCAATCACTCGGGCTGACGGTGGTTTCGCCTTGAGCACGACGCAACTCACCCTGGCAGAGATTTTTTCAATAGCTCAAGTTGCCCTGACTCAAGCCGGCGCCAACAAAGAAAACGCGGACGCTGTTGCCAATACAGTAATGCGGGCTGAGCGTGATGGCTCTCATTCCCACGGACTGTTCCGCATACCGGGATATGTTGCCTCGTTGCAAAGCGGCAAAGTCAACGGTAATGCCGACCCAAAGCTGCACTCGCGCACCGCGGTTGCGCTACATTGCGATGGTGATCTGGGCTATGCACCACTCGCCCATCAGCGCTGCCTGGAGCCACTGGCTGAGGCTGCCCACGAAAACGGTGTGGCAATACTGTCGATTACCCGAACACATCATTTTGCCGCCTTGTGGCCCGAAACTGAGGCATTAGCGGAGCGCGGACTAACTGCCATCAGTTGCGTTTCCTACATGCCCAGTGTGGCGCCTTTCGGCGCGAGCAAGCCTCTTTATGGGACCAACCCCTTATCTTTCGCCTGGCCGCGCCCCGACGCCCTACCACTGGTTTTTGACATGGCGACAGCTGCCATGGCCATGGGTGATGTGCAGATCGCAGCTCGAGACGACAGGCCGGTGCCGCCTGGCACTGGCCTTGATGAAAACGGCGAATCAACCACTAACCCGGCTGAGATCATCAAAGGCGTGCTTTTGCCTTTTGGTGGGCACAAAGGCTCACATATTGCGATGATGATCGAACTGCTGGCCGGACCTCTTGTGGGTGAAACCGCAAGCTTTGCTTCCAAAGAGCGCGACAGCGGCGATGGCGGTCCACCACAAGGCGGTCAGTTTATCCTGGCGATGAATCCCGAAATTCTCTCAGGCGGCCTCTGGCAGGAGCAAAGCGAAAAATTTATCAAGCGCCTGGGCCAACTGGATGGTGTACGTCTACCGGCTGAGCGCCGCTACCGGAACCGGCATGATACAGGTCCGCGGGAAATCAACAACAATCTTCTCCAAAAAATCAGGTCGACGATTTCTTAAGGCTGGGGAGAATAAATCTCTCCAGCCTTATGTGCACTTCTTCGAAGCTATATCAGGGCCAGGTAACCTCAACGACGTTGGTCCGAGCCTTATAGTTGTTCAGATTTGCGCCTCTCGCGATAGACGACACCATGAAATAAAGTTTGTCTCCTGATCTAGGCTCCCAATTCTTTAGCGGCGCTTGCTTTATATGGCCGCCCTCAATCTTGCTTATCGGTTTGCAGTTGCCGTTGGGTGTCATCCACTCCCAGGTACCGCCGTACCATTTTCCAGCCTGGCTTACGAAAACCCACGGATTTGCATTCACTTGAATGTAGCGGGTTCCATTCGTATGGAGAATCTTTGCCGTTGGCCAAGTTGAGGTACCAGAAAAGTTGAGGCACATCGTTCCATTTTTGATACTGATAGACAAGGTGCTGGTAACTGGCCAACTCGATACGTCGGTATGCAGCCAGGTGACCTTGCTGAGATCAAATTCGGAAGTGCCACTGCCACCACCAATTTGGTTATCGTAAGGGTCTTCGTCGGTCCCATTGGTGCTGTCATCAACCACGCCCGATGAGGATTTGCTGGAAGAGCAGTCAAAGGGCCAGCACCACACATCGGAACAACCGCTGAGCAGTAGCATCGAGAGCAATGCGCTTGCGCGAACAAAAAATTTCACGTGGTTGATCTCCGGTTTTCGATAGGCTGCCCAGAGCCTTCGCTGAGCGACAGCGAAGAGTACCGGTTATTTTGCAATATGACAAACAATTGAAAAACGCTCCTTGTGCGTGGCCTAACTGTCTTTACGCGGTTTCGTTCATTATCATGGATAACTTATGCTATCTGAATTCTAATGTAGCGAGTAATCAATCCGCGCAAGATACTTATCAAAGCCTGAACAAAAGTGACGAGTCTCAGAAATCTGTCGGAGCGCCGCCCTCGCTTTTGCGTTTTACAACAAAAGCTTCAAGCTCTTCGTGCGCCCCTGAGTCCATGGGTGGTGGCTGATACTGCGCAAGGACTTCCTTGAAAATGCGGTTGGCTCGCCAGGGAGTCTCGATGGCGCCCGCTTGCTCCCAGTTCTCGAAGTTACTCCAATCGGAGAGAAACGGGCTGTAAAAAGCACTCTTGTAGCGTGACCGCGTATGTTCTGCACCGAGAAAATGACCGGTGGGCCCAACGGCACGAATAGCTTCGATCGCAAGATCATCATCGGATATGCCGATGGGTTGGTGGTAATAACTCAATTGCTGCAGCATCTCGCAGTCGATAATGAACTTCTCAAAGCTTGCGCACAGGCCGCCCTCCATCCATCCCGCCGCATGATAAACAATGTTGGCGTTAGCGCTGGAGCACGCCCACAGTGAAGCGGCGCTCTCCCAGGTGGCCTGGGCATCGACACAATTAGCCGCGTTGGCATTGGACGCACGCCAGGGTAGGCCATAGTACCGCGCCATCTGCCCTGACATTTGGGTGGCGCGTACATATTCAGGTGTTCCAAAAGCGGGGGCACCTGACTTCATATCTACGTTAGAGGTAAACGATCCGTAGGCGACCGGAACACCGGGGCGAACCAGCTGCAGCAGGGTAGCCGCCGCCAGACATTCGGCGGTCTGCTGTGCGATTGCTCCTGCCAGAGTGATGGGCGCCATCGCGCCTGCCAAGGTAAACGGTGTAATGATCACCAGCTGGTTCTGTCGCGCCAGACGCATAGCACCATCGAGCATGGGCCAATCGTGCTTCAATGGCGAAGAAGAATTGATATTGGTAAACATCCGCGGAGCTTGCTCAAACGCTTCCTGATCCAGACCCGCTGCTATACGCACCATGGCCATAGCATCCTCGACACGCTCAACGCCCAGGGAATAGGCGTGCACCAGCTTGTCTGTCAGTGTCAGCAGGTCGAACAGGCAATCGAGGTGGCGAATCGATGGGTGCAGGTCAACTGGCTCGACCGGGTAACCGCCAGTGAAATGAATACACTCGAAACTTTGCGCCAGCTTCAATAGATTCTGGTAATCGGTGCGATTACCCACCCGTCGACCATGATCAAGATCCGAGACATTGGGCGGACTGGAGACCAAGCCAAAAGCGGCGTAGGTTTCCCCAAACACAAGCGCGCGGTCTGGATTGCGCGGCGTCATTACGATGCGCTTTGGCGCCTTGGCCACTTGTTCCATCACCAGGGCACGATCCATGCGCACCGTTACAGAATCCTTTTTTACGTCACAGCCCGCCCGGGCGAGAATTTCCCGGGCATCATCGTGCAGAAAATCGATGCCAATCTCCTCGAGGATACGCATCGCCGCGTTATGAATTTTGTCGATGCCTTCAGCATCCAAAGGCTCAATCGGGGCATCGAGGTATCGCGGCTGACCCCAGGGTAACTGGGCCAGCCCGACGCGTGCCGGCGCGTTTGTACGGCCTTTACGTCGACGAGCAGCACGTGGCATCGCTGAAGAAGGTTCAGTGGAATCAGTCATAGATAGGCCCGAGTTCTCTAACAGGCTTCACTATCCAGTTGAACAAGTGCATGGGCAATCCACCAGAGCGTCCCGTATTGTTCTTGTCGGGACTTTCCGCGCATCAATTGCCGCAAAGCCATGGATGTTCTGCTGATCGGGCGATGCTGACTTGGCGAAGATTCCTGGGTCTCTAGCGGTGCTCCAGCAGGCGTGGCATCAGCTCAACCAGGTTACACGGCCGGGTGCGGTAATCAAGCTGGAACTGCAACAACTTGTCCCAAGCGGTCGCACAGGCACCGGAGGATCCGGGCAGACAGAAAAGGTAGGTGCCATTCGCAACCCCAGCCACAGCGCGT
>JABINT010000010.1 GCA_018698075.1 Acidiferrobacteraceae bacterium | reverse complement strand
GTTATTAACCCCGCACCTTTCTTCCCTGACGAAAGTGCTTTACAACCCTAAGGCCTTCTTCACACACGCGGTATGGCTGCATCAGGCTTTCGCCCATTGTGCAATATTGCCCACTGCTGCCTCCCGTAGGAGTCTGGGCCGTGTCTCAGTCCCAGTGTGGCTGATCATCCTCTCAGACCAGCTACGGATCGTTGCCTTGGTGAGCCATTACCTCACCAACAAGCTAATCCGACGCAGGCTCCTCCAACAGCACGAGGTCCGAAGATCCCCCGCTTTCCCCCTTGGGGCGTATGGGGTATTAGCCCGGATTTCTCCGGGTTATCCCCCTCTGTTGGGCAGATTCCTACGTGTTACTCACCCGTCCGCCACTCGTCGGCACCAAGGTCATCCCGAAGGAATCCCAGCGGTCCGTTACCGTTCGACTTGCATGTGTTAGGCCTACCGCCAGCGTTCAATCTGAGCCAGGATCAAACTCTCCAGTTCAAGATTGCTTCCGGAAAACTCGACCGAAGTCTTGTTATTCCGGTGTGTTCAAAAGTCACCGAAGTGACCGAAGAACACGCTACTGTTGTTCGGAATTGGACGCAAAAGCGCCCACACAATCTGCCTGTAAATTTTAAAAGAACGAAGCAAATCCAAATGGGACCTGCTTGAAGAGGCGCGATTATACAACCTTAGCCCGGGCGGTCAACGTTTTTCGTTGGTTTTTAGCCATTTTTTTCGACAATAAGCTGGATTCTTGTTCTAACCTTGGCGGACCCGAGGTTTCGCCCCTATCGGCCACATTAAAGGCGGGCGGGACAAGGCTGCTTGTTCAACCCCATGAAAACCGGTCAGTCAATCCGAATTCGCGCGACACGGCGCTTTCCTACCTGCAAAATGCCACTGGTCCCCTTTGCCAGGGTCGCTTTGGGATCGCGCAGCCGCTCGCCATCTAAGCGTACCGCCCCTTGAGTAACCAGTCGCATCGCTTCGGAGGTACTGGCTGCGAGCCCTGCGCTTTTGATGATATTGGCCAACGCCATGCTTCCGCCTTCGGACGAAATACGTTTTTCGGCGAGATCCTGGGGTAGTGCTCCTTGCGAAAAACGTTCAACGAATGTCTGCTGTGCGGCTCTGGCATTGGCCAAAGAGTGAAAACGCGCGACGATCTCAGATGCCAACTCAAACTTGATATCACGCGGGTTTGCACCTTCGTCGGCCGACTGGCGCAATTTTTCAACCTCTTCGAGCGGACGAAAACTCAATAACTCAAAATAACGCCACATTAACTCATCTGAAACTGACATCAACTTGCCGAACATCTCGTCCGGTGCATCCGTGATTCCGACCGTGTTGCCGATGGACTTGGACATCTTTTGCACTCCGTCCAGCCCTTCGAGCAATGGCATAGTTAATACCACCTGGCTGGGCTGACCGTATTGTTTTTGCAGTTCACGCCCTACCAGAAGGTTAAACTTCTGATCGGTTCCGCCCATCTCCACATCAGCCTTTAAGGCTACAGAATCATAACCCTGCATCAACGGGTAAAGGAATTCGTGGATTGCAATAGGCTGGCCGTTGCGATACCGGTTAGAAAAATCCTCCCTTTCCAGCATTCGGGCGACGGTGTGTCGTGATGCAAGCCGAATAATACCCTCAGCGCCTAGGTCGTTGGACCAGCGTGAGTTGAACTCTACGATGGTTGATTCCGGATCAAGGATCTTAAAAACCTGTGACTTGTAGGTTGCTGCATTGGCCTCGATCTCCTCGCGCGTTAACGGTGGGCGAGTCGTATTCTTGCCGCTGGGGTCGCCAATCATCCCTGTGAAATCGCCAATCAGAAAAATCACGTCGTGGCCCAGTTGTTGGAACTGACGCATTTTGTTGATCACCACGGTATGGCCCAGGTGCAGATCCGGTGCCGTCGGGTCAAAGCCTACCTTGACTCTTAACGGCCGATCCATAGACAGCCTGTCAATCAGTTCATCCTCAAGGAGAATTTCATCCGCACCACGGCGGATCTCAGCCAACACTGTTTTCGGATCCACTTGATTTTTATCATCAGTCATAACTGCGCGAATTCTAACCGACCTGCCGCTAGACCCAATGGTCACAAGTTCAGTTGCTCCACTGTTTTTTCCTCGAGCACGAAATGGGTGACTGGATGCCAGCCCAGATAGAGCCCTTGCAACGGGGCTTGAAAATTCAACGCCTTCCCCCTGCCGGGCCTCTTCCTCGCTCACTGCTGACTCCGTCCGATCAACTGTTGTGATGACAATGATGGTTATTCGACGCGGATCACGACTCAACCTTAGGATCAAGAAACAAAGGCAAATCTAGTGGCTGAAAAATGGTTTTACCTTCGAGAACCAACCCCCCAACCAAAACCCGATATACTCGTTATCGAGCCAGTCCTCGCTCTTGGCGCCTGAAAAGGCAAGATAGATCATTATCTACCAAACCTTAGTATTTACTTTAAGATCAGAGCGGAAATGATTTTGACGAATGAGTAAGGTATAGGTACAGTAAGGCCTGGATTAGCGCAAAGAGCGCTTTTTTTGTTGTGTACCCCCAAATGATCAGCAAGAAATCTCCAATTTTTGACCAAGACCTGCGCTACCTGGCTCGCGCCACACGCGGTCATGCGCGGCCCCTAGGGCGGCATTCCCACTGGGTGGCGACCCTGGTTATTGCTGTTGGGGTTGCTGTCTGGCTCGGAGGATCACCGGACGCTTCGGTTCAACGCTCAAAAAACGCACTTAAAACACAAGTCGACAGTGTTCTTGAGCACGACCCACTTCCCTCTGCACTTGTGGTGACCAAGGTGTTCCGTATTGACGGGGCGCAAGGTATTAATACATCTAATTTATCGATGGGGGCGACAACAACTCCTCCGATTTCCATTGCAGAACAAACTTCTGAGCAATCGATAGAACTTGCCGGTTCTGGCGCTGCTATAACTGCTATAACTGCGAATAATGCGGTCCTGCCCACGGTCGCCGCGGCCGCCACTGTGGTAAGCCCCACCCCCGCTCATACGGCAACGCCCGAAGCCGTGTCGCCCTGGGAGATTGTCGAGATTGTCAAGGGCGACTCACTGGTTCGCATCTTCACGCGTCTGGATCTGGATCCGGTCCAGGCAATTACGATCAGCCAATTGCGTGGTGCAAAACCGTTAAGCAATCTTCGGCCGGGCCCTTATCTTAAAATTCGTCGCGATGGCGACGATCTCTTGTCCCTGCAGTACCAACCGGACAGTGCACATTACCTGCGAGTCGAATCAGCGGACGGCCATTACCAGGCAGAGATGGTCAAGCGGCAATTTCAGATCAAGCAGCGCGAGGCAGTCATTGAGATCACCGACTCCCTATACCAAAGTGCCCACCGCGCCCGACTACCCGACTCGGTCACCTACCGTCTGGCCGGTATTTTTCAATGGCAAGTTGATTTCTCGACCGACATTCGCAAGGGAGATCTATTGACGCTGGTCTACGAAGAAAGATTTCTTGATGAAAAGAAAGTAGGTAACGGCCCAATCCTGGCCGCCAGCCTTGAGACAGGCGGAAACACCTACCATGCCATCCGCCACACCTTAAGTGACGGCAGCGGGCAATACTACACATCCGATGGCAGAAGCCTGCGGGGTGCCTTCCTGCGCGCGCCGATCGCCAACCCGCGAGTTACCTCGAACTTTTCCTATAAGCGACTGCACCCGGTACTGAAAATTCGCCGGCCGCATCTGGGGGTTGATTACGGTGCGGCACGCGGGACCCCTGTAATCGCAACCGCAGACGGCAAGATTGTGCGTGCTTCGCGCAAGGGTGGGTACGGGAAAACAATCATTATCCGCCATGGCCAGCAATACCATACCCTTTATGGCCACCTATCGCGCTATGCCAAAGGCATCAGAAAAGGGAAGTCGATAAAACAGGGTCAGGTGATTGGCTACGTCGGCACCACCGGACTGTCCACGGGACCACACCTGCACTACGAATTCCATGTCGATGGAAAACCCCGTAACCCCCGAAAATTCAAGACTCCCCGTACGGCATCAGTTAGTTCCAAAGAAAAGCCGGCTTTCATCGAGCACGCCAACGACTGGGTTGCACGGTTGCAAAGCATCCGCCAGACCTAAGTGCCGTTTGCCTTCCCCGGGGCTCACCCAGGTCGGACCCGGACACCCACTTCCTGATGAGTAGCGTATACATCGGCCTGATGTCTGGTACCAGCGCAGATGCCATCGATGGCGTTGCCGCTGAGATCGACGAGCATCAAGCACGCATCCTTGCAACCGCCTCTATCCCCCTTTCGGATACGCTGAGACAACGTATCCAGGCCGTTTCTACGGGGGCACACGACCGACTGGATGACGTGGCTGCACTGGACATCGACATGGCCAACGCCTTTACCGACTGCGCAGAAAAGCTCATGGCTGAACTAAAAACCCCGCCGATTGCTATAGGCTGTCACGGCCAAACGGTGCGCCATAGACCCGAGCAGCACTTTACGGTTCAACTGGGGAAAGGTGCGGTCATCGCCGCCCGCACCGGCATTGCTACGGTCAGCGACTTTCGCTCAGCTGATGTCGCGCTCGGCGGCGAGGGTGCCCCTCTGGTGCCGGCTTTTCATCGCGCCATGTTTGGATCTGATAGCGAGGATCGGGCAATTGTGAATATCGGCGGCATTGCCAACGTCACATTATTGGCCAAAGACGGTAGCGTACGCGGTTTCGACACCGGTCCGGGTAATACACTTTTGGATCATTGGTACCGCCAGCATAATGAGGGCGCCCTGGATGACCGTGGGCAATGGTCGCGAAAAGGTCGCATTGACGTCGATTTACTCGAGCGCTGTTGCGCCGACCCCTATTTTTCCCTTCCGGCACCTAAATCCACCGGGCCTGAATACTTTAACCTGGGCTGGCTAACACCTTTACTGGGCGGGCATGAACGCCCTGTCGATGTACAGGCTACCCTGCGTGCACTCACCAGTCGCACAATTTCGGGCGCGGTAAGTCAACACCTGTCTGGCGCGCAGCGAATCTACCTGTGCGGAGGTGGGGTCAGAAACGATGCACTGATCGAAGAACTGCGCATGGATTTTGATGGCCTCACTGTCGACAGCACTGCTGCCGTTGGGATGGACCCTCAGTGCGTAGAGGCCTGCGCGTTCGCCTGGCTGGCGCACCAGCGGCTTGCCCAGCAACCGGGCAACATTCCGGCGGTTACCGGTGCGGCTCGCCCGGCGGTGCTAGGCGCGCTCTATCGCCCCTGACGTTCAGATCCCGAAAGAGGCACCGCAGCCACAGGTGGTGCTCGCATTCGGGTTGTTGACCACGAATCGGGTGCCCATCAGGTCATCAATAAAATCCACCTCTGCCCCCAAAAGGTACTGCAGGCTGAGTGGATCAACCACAACCTTCACGCCATCGCGTTCAAATTCATGATCATCACCCGCGGTCTCTTGCTCAAACTGAAAGCCATACTGAAATCCGGAGCACCCGCCGCCCTGCACGTAGACCCGCAGGCGCAACTCGGGGTTTGCCTTAGACTCAATCAGCGTATTGAGTCTCATGACCGCGCTATTGGTCAGAATTAATTCACTGGTATCGTTCATAACTGCCCAAGTGAGTTGTGGCTATCAATGAAATATGCGGGCTAACAGCCCCGGTTACAACCCCGCGCCAAAAAGGGGAAATGCACTTAAGGCGAGAGCGGTAAGGCCTGTAGCCCAGTCGTTTCATCAAAGCCATACATCAGATTCATGTTCTGTACTGCCTGCCCGGCTGCCCCTTTAACCAGATTATCCTCAACCGCAAGAATGACCGCGACTCCACCATCCTGGGGCTGATGGCACGCAAGCCGCGTGTAGTTGGATCCGCGTACGCTGCGGGTTTCGGGGTGTGATCCCGCAGGCATCACATCGACAAACGGCTCATCGGCATAACGCTCGGCATAAAGTTCGCTAAGATCAACCGTGGTGTCGGTCAATCGAGCATACAGCGTTGCGTGTATCCCCCGGATGATGGGTAGTAGGTGTGGCACAAATGTCAGGCCCACCGTCTCGCCAGCCGCATGGGCCAGGCACTGACGGATCTCTGGCAGATGCCGGTGCCCCCCTGCTCCGTAGGCCTTGAACGAATCGGCCACCTCACCATGTAGTGTTGCCACCGCCGCACCACGCCCGGCACCTGAAACGCCCGACTTGGCATCAGCGATCAGGTTTTGGGGATCTACCAACCCTTGCTCCAGCAGTGGCAAAAATCCGAGCGTCACCGCGGTTGGATAGCAACCCGGGTTAGCAACCAGCCGCGCATCGCGGATGCGCTCGCGGTTCATTTCAGGCAGGCCATAAACTGCCTCTTCGACCAGCTCCGGGCAGGCGTGCTCCAACTGATACCAATGGGCCCATTCACTCAAATCGCGGATGCGAAAATCCGCTGAAAGGTCAATGAGGCGCACCCCGTTCGCCATCAAATCCCGTGCATGTGTCATCGCGACGCCGTTGGGAGTCGCGGTAAACACCACGTCGCAGGCATTAAGGTCTGCCTCGGCCGGATCAGAAAAAACCAGGTCGACACGGCCACGCAAGCTCGGGAATACATCGGATACGGGCACACCCTTTTCGGACCGTGAACTGATCATCGCCAGTTCCACTTCCGGATGAGTGCTCAATAGGCGCAACAACTCTATGCCGGTGTAACCGGTACCACCTATAACACCTGCTTTAATCATCAGAAAACCCTACGCGGCAAAGCCAATCGCGTATTCTAACGCTCGCTAGCCTGGGCGTTGGCCTCGCGCTCGTAGCGCCCCAGCAGAATACCCTCGTCACCGCAGCAGGTTTCCACGCATTTGTTGACCTCATGCAAGGCTGTCCATTCGGGCAAGTACCCCGAAACCGGCGCGTTCTCAGTGGCACAGTCACAACCCTTATCGGCATACACATAAACATGAGACAGGCCCGCCTGGCGCCCCAGAGCAGCGGCTTGCTCTAGCGAAGCGACGGGCGTTGATGGCACGTCGGCCATCCGATACGCCGGGTGAAAGCGGGTGACATGCCACGGGCTGTCCGCGCCCAGGTTATCGTGTATCCAATCAGCAACCGCTGCAAGGTTGGCGTTGTCGTCGTTATAACCGGGTATCACATTGGTTCGGGTCTCGACATGGATGCCTAGATCGTTTGCCGTTTTGATTGATTGAAGCACCTGTTGCACGGACGCCTTGGCGCAGATATTCCGATAGAAACTATCGTCCATACTTTTAATATCCGAACAAAGCACATCAATCTGTCCGCGCAACAATACCAGAGCTTCGTCGGTCACAAAACTGTTGCTGACATAAACTGTGTAAAGACCCTGTTGGTGAGCGATGGCCGCGGCATCGAGTACGTATTCGAGCCACACCGCCGGTTCCGAGTAGGTAAAAGCGATACCATCAGCGCCACTATTAACCGCTGCCTTCACCAGAGTCTCGGGCGGGACAAAGGCAGCGCGCGATTCACCCCGGGCCAAAGCGTCGAGTGCGTCGGTACCCCAGGAGATATCCAGGTTGTGGCAACCCCCGCAACGAAAACTGCAGCCGTAACTACCAACCGAGAGGACTTTGGTCCCGGGTCGGTAATGCCGCACGGGTTTTTCTTCTATGCGTCCCAGATCCATGGCTGAGATGATGCCGTAGGACAGGTTGTAAAGGGTGCCATTGCGGTTCACGTGAGCCTGGCAAAAGCCTCTTTGACCATGATGCAAGCCACAACGCCAAAGGCAAAGATTACAGCGGGTCTTGCCGGAGGCAAGCTTCTCCTGCAACCGGGTTGGCACCAGCCGGTACCCGGAAGTACGCTGGTCGGTTTGAAGCGCTATGTTCATCGCAGAGTAAGGGCCGTCGAGGGTTAAAGAAGAGCGCTTAATGATATCCTCTATCGCAACTGCCAACCCCTACTTCGGGTGTGAGATTAATTAACTATGCGATCGGCGCAACATCCCACCGCCCTTTGGGTACAGCAGGCTCTTGGGTCCAGTTACGCGGTGCTCGAGTTCGACCAGCCCACCCACAGTGCCGCGCAGGCGGCGGCCGCGATTGGCTGCACTATCGCCCAGATTGCCAAATCGCTAGTTTTTGTCGGCCCGCATAACAGGCCTGTTCTGGTTATTGCCTCGGGCGCTAACCGGGTTGATGAAGAGAAACTCGCTACGCTCGTGGGTGGCACCATCTGCCGGGCCGATGCTGATTTTGTAAAAAAGCACACTGGCTTTTCCATCGGCGGGGTCCCGCCTGTCGGGCACAAGCTTTCGCCCGAAGTGGCCCTGGATGCTGATCTGCAGGTGTTCGATGAAATCTGGGCCGCGGGTGGCACCCCAAATACGGTGTTTAAACTCACCCCGGATCAACTGAAAGTTCTTACTCGCGCTGATTATTGCGACATCAAGGCCGCCGGGGCATAACGTGATCCGACTGACGTTTCATTGAGTTCGAATCGATAACCGAACCCCTCCAGAGCGTAGAATGGTTTCTGCGCCGGCGTAAGATCTAACTTTTCCCTGGATTATTGACCGCGTCGCGAAACCGGTTCATAGCTGCTGCGCCATCAAACGAATACGGAAAAACCAGTGGCGAAGGTCCGGCAACGATTTTTAGGTTAATAAAAACCGGTCCCTTTGCTGTCCAAACCTGATCACAAGCTGCATCTAAATCTTTTTCAGAGGCCGCAGTGCAAGTTTGCGAAAAACCACAGCCTTTAGCGACTGCCTCAAGATCCGTCGGCCCGGCAGTTGCGGTTGGCTGGCCACCCGTCTCACCATAGGACTCGTTATCGAGCGACACGATCGTAAGATTGCCCGGGGCCTGATTGGCAATCGTTGCCAGGATCCCCAGACTCATTAAAAGCTCTCCATCCCCAGCGAACACCATCACCCGTTTATTGGGCTGGGCCATTGCAAGGCCTAATGCAAACGGCGCAGCCTGACCCATAGTTCCAATAAAGCTGAAGTGAAGCGGATTATCGCCGGTTGATGCGATATCCCAGGTTGGGCTGCCCAAGCTGGATACCGTCAAAGCATTGTCTGGGCGTTGCCTCAGGAGGTGATTAACCAATTTGCGGCGCTCTAACATGATCTCAACCCTCCTTGAACTGTTTTGCGCCTAACATCTGCTGGGAGAGCAACACAGCCGCCGAGCGACGCGTATTGAATGCAAAAGACCCCGCGGCGCTGACCGTCTCAGCCACCCGCTGCTCTTCAGACACGCGGAACACCTCTACATCCATTGCACCAAGCACCTTTGGGGTAGCAAGACCCATTGGCACCTGCCAGGGTATAAATTCTCCCCATTCTCCACGCATCGACACAATGGTAAGAAAGGGAGCACGGCAAATCACAGGCAGGGCCAACGCGTTGATGCAGTTACCGACACCGCTGGACTGTATCAATAGCACGCCTTTACGCCCGCCGGCCCAGGCACCACACAGCAACCCGACCCCCTCTTCCTCGGTGGTCAAGGTTATAACATCAACCTTATCGTGTTCTTCAGCCAAGTGGATCAACGCGGTATGGCCCGCATCAGGTACATGAGCCACCAGATCTATATTCTGGGCGAGCAGTACGCTAAAGATCTCTTGCGGCCAATCAGACGAATCACTCAAAGTCTTATTCCTTATCGTTCTGGCGGATCTGGCAGTTTTGGTGCAGAAAAAGAGTGCCCATTTGGCGCACCATAATGACCCGCACTGACACGCTGACGGTTGTCCTTTTAGGCTGAGGTAAATGAAATGGCTGGGGGACCAGGATTCGAACCTGGGTTGGCGGAGTCAGAGTCCGCAGTCCTACCGCTAGACGATCCCCCAGTACTAGAGAGATTTTAGTTTATTCTCTGGACGAGTCCAATTCCTTAATCAGCCTCCGATGAAACCACTTGCTCGGAGAGCAGGCATAGGATTTCGAATAGAATCGTCGCGCCGTTCAGACTGGTCATTCCAGATGGGTCGAGCGGCGGAGAGACTTCAACGACGTCGCCACCGATCAAGTCAACCCCGCTGAAGGCCCGGATCAACCGCTGTGCCTCCCGCATGGTGATACCGCCAGATTCCGGCGTGCCGGTGCCCGGCGTATAGGCCGGGTCCAGGCCATCGACATCAAACGTGAGGTAAACCGGGCCCTGCCCAACAATACGTTTGGCCTCCTGGGCCACAGCCTCCCAGCCCAGATCATCGAACTCCTCGATGGTGATGACCCGCATACCTTTGTCACGGGAATAATCCAGGCCATCGGCGAAGTTCTGACCGCCACGAATACCCATCTGCACGGTGCGCTGCGGGTCTATCAAGCCTTCATCCGTCGCTAGTCGAAACGGGGCACCATGATGAAATTTGGAACCGGCAAACTCAGGCCAGGTATCTGTATGCGCATCGATGTGCAGCAGTCCGACCGGCTTGTCGAATCTGCTGCGAAGCCCTTTGAGTATTGGATAGGTGACGGAGTGATCGCCGCCAACAGCCAGCGGCAATACATCGCTTTCAGCAATTCTGGCAAAGGTCCGTTCTATGTCCTTGATGGCATTTTCGAGATTGAAAAGATCTTTAAAACGCACGTCCCCAAGGTCACCCACTCTTGCACGCTCAAAAGGACGAACACCGGTGCTGACATTTATCGCGCGCATCAATGACGATTGATTGCGGACTTCCCGGGGTCCATAGCGAGCGCCCGTGCGGGCGGTCAGCCCGCCGTCATAGGGAATACCCACAATACCAATATCAACACCCGTCAGATCATTGACCAAGGGGACACGCATAAAAGTTGCCAACTCGGTAAACCGAAGCTGCTGCATCGGTTCGTAGGTCTCGCCGAGGATGTCCTGACGCTGATAAAAGGCTTTAATGGTCTGATCTGTCATCTCGTTCTCTCAAGAAACCGGTCCCTCCCATGAAATTAGATGGCTCGACCCCTTCGCCAGACAATTGCCCATCAAAAACAGCCCCCAGTCTACCCGTTAAATCGGCCCAACCGGCTGATCGCTTTACTCCTTAGGTCACTCCTATCGGCTAAACACCTAATCTGCGTCTGCAGACTGCGCTTGCTCGGGCATGCGAATCCGCCGCAGTGCCCAAAACATCACAGGCAAGGCAGTGCCAGAGGATAGAATTGTCATAGCGCCCCGAGCAACAGGCTGTTGAAAGCCATGCTTGACGTCGTGCCCTTTTACTGCAGGGAGATCAGCATCTCATTGCGCGCCGACTCTACGAATTTCAGGCAGTACACAGGCAATCTGTTACATCTTACATCTCTATTTCCCCAAATACGCCCGCGGGCAGATCGAAGGAATCGACGATGGTCATGACCGGCCCATGGTTTTTGGCCTGGAAGTCAATGCGGTAGGTGCCCGGAGCCAGTGGCATCGGCCCCCAGTTGTTCTTCAGCTTGACACTCTCGGTAACGTCTTCAGAGCCATCTAGTCGAATGAACTCGACCATGCGCGGTGCCTTGGCACCCTCCTGGGGGATAAACCCCACTCCAGTATTGACTGGAAACTTGGCCAGCTTTCCCGGCGTAATATCTATGGTACCGAGGATTGAATTTGTACTACCGTACTCTGATTGCCGATAGACCACACGATAGCTTCCGATTGGGACGAGATTGGGGTTGAAGTCACGGAACCAGGCAACTTCCTGGTCCTTTTCGTCAATAAGACTCCAGTATTTAACTTTCTCAGGTACCCAATCAGCGCGCACCAGTTGGGCAGCATTCGCCACGGTGACTTCATTTAACTGGTCTGAACGAATCTCCACCTTTCCAAGATTGACGGTGCCAGATCCGTACTCCACCTGGTGCCAGAGCAATTCGTAGGATCCAGGCGGAACCAGTTGTTCGTGGAACTTACGGTACCAGATATACGGGTCACCGGGCTTGTCAGACGCGCTCTGCAACCCCCACCAACGGGGCCGCTTTACCCATTGTGGCAAATTGAGCCGGATACCGGTCTGCAAAACCACCTCGGTGGTCTTGCCTTTTTCTACCTGGATAATCTCACCCAGCGTTTGTGGATTTGAAGCGTACTCGGTTTGAAACCAAACCAGTTGGTAGGAGCCAGAGGGCACTGACTGCGGGTCCATACCCTGGCTCTTAAACTTGTATACCTCTTCCCCCGATTCGGGATCCGCCAGGGCCCAGTAGCGAGGCTTTTTTACCCACCCTGCCGGCACCAGCTTTACCGTGCCTGGGCCTTTAGCTTGAATTTTGATTGATGTAGATACAGATTCAACCTCCTGCTGGATCGGCTCTGGGACGGGCTGTATCTTGACCTGCGAAACCACGCTTTGCTTGACCACTGTCAACGCTTCAAGCAGGCCAGACGCATTATCCGCAGTAAAAAAGGTGCCCCCACCCGCGTCAGCAATACAGGCCAGCTTTTTCTTCTGATGATCCATCAGCCCAAAACCCACCACATGCATCACAAAATTGATGCCGGCAGATTTCAACTTCCTGGTCAGTGCGCACGGATCCTTGCCGCAGCTTTCCAGCCCATCACTAATAAGAACGATGGTGGATTCACCCTCTTCACCCTTTAATCGATCAACTGTCTGCTGAATCGAATCTGTGATGGGCGTTTTGCCCATTGCATTGATAGAGCTGATACGTTCCTTCGCCCGGAACTTGGCCATTGGGTCAAGGTTCTTAAGAGCAACGATCTCCTCGATATCTGAACAATCCCCTTTTCGGCGATGCCCGTACACTGTAACTCCGGCGCGGATCTGTGCCGGGGTTTGCTCGATCAGGTTGGAAAGTGTTTCTTTGGCGATGACGATACGTGGCTTGCCGCCAGCCCGCTCCCACATGGAGCCTGACGCATCGAGAATAAAGTACAGCACATTACCCTCGGCGCGAGCCTCGGACGCAAATGAAAGGCTCATGCTAGCCAATATAATAACTAGCCCTGCCCGAAAAATCGTTCTCATTGCTATAGCCTCCAGTAGGGCAATATCTGTAACTGCAGCGAGATTTACTCCAATGAAATCCCAAAGACCTTGGCAATTAATCTAGCATATAACCGCCCGGTGACACTTGTCGCAGGGCTGAATCTCAAAAGGTGTGATTCGGTGGGTCGAACAAAGGCATCCGGCATCCTGGGGAAGAACAAGCCCGGGCGAACGCCAGCCAGGCGCATCCCCAAGACTTGCGGCCTCACACCAAGGGGAAGGATCGATACAGTGTAACGACGTGCCGGTCAGGAAAGACCGGCAGCAGGAGATCGGTGAAGAAGAGTCTGGACAGTCCCGAAAGGGACTCGGCCGGGGTGGATCAGCGCTTGGAGTATTGCGGCGCTTTGCGTGCCTTGTGCAGGCCCACTTTCTTGCGCTCAACTTTGCGTGAATCGCGAGTGACAAAACCAGCCTTGCGAAGCGGTCCACGCAGGGTCTCGTCGTAACTGATCAGAGCGCGGGTAATGCCATGACGGATCGCACCGGCCTGGCCCGTGCCACCGCCACCGGCGACCCGGATAGTGATGTCCAACTTATCGACCAGTTCCGCGACGTTCAACGGTTGGCGCACAACCATCCGCGCGGTCTCACGACCGAAGTATTGATCGAGGGTACGCTTGTTTACGACAATATTGCCAGAGCCACGAGTGAGGTATACCCGCGCTACCGAAGATTTGCGTCGGCCCGTTCCGTAATGAATCTGTCCTGTTTCTGCCAATGTTCTAACCTCGTCTGTCTAGGCGGTTTGGGTGCGCCGTTAAAGCTCTAGCGTTTTAGGCTGTTGCGCCTGATGTTCGTGCTCGGGGCCGGCATAAACCCGTAGTTTGGAGAACATCGCCCGGCCAAGCGTGTTTTTCGGCAGCATACCCTTAACCGCGCTTTCAATAACACGGGTGGGATGACGCTTGATCTGCTCGGCAAAGCAAATTTCCTTGATGCCGCCGGGGTACCCAGTGTGCCAGTGATATAACTTCGCTTGGGCCTTATTGCCAGTCACGCGCACCTTCTCGGCATTGACGATCACAATGTGGTCGCCCGTGTCGACGTGTGGCGTGTACTCGGGCTTGTGTTTGCCCCGCAGTCGAGTGGCCACTTCGCTTGCCAGTCGCCCCAGTACCTTGTCTGTAGCGTCTACGACGTACCACTCTCGGCGTACGGTCTGGGCGTTGGCATTGAATGTTTTCATGCGAAGGGTGTTTTTTACGAAAATTCGAGGCGCGGATGGTACTAGAACGCCCTCGTTCAAGCAAGTATTTAGCCGATGTTTGGGCGAATACTTTAATCGGCTACGGCAAAATTGGGTGAGCCCGGGCAAAAAAAGCGCAACAGGTATTGTTGCGCTAAATCCACCAAAGGAGGATGGAGGAGTCTTTTGTCATCTGGTTGTCGCTGCACCAAGCGCATGCATCAGCCAGTCGGTGTTTGGTTTGGGCTTTTCTCGTATTTAAGTTTTTTATTATTCAATAATATGGTTACTTTGTCAAGTAGGAAAAACCCTGTAGGAGATCTTTCTCGGATGGCGAGCATAAAGAGGCCCCAATCCCCTAACACAGCGCAGACCCTGGCTTGCTGGGTGGGTCTGGATCCAGTAATTCAATCCAGTGGCACACAGCACTGCTCGATGCACTCTCAAGATGCACTAGACACCCAATATTGGCTGTCGCAATAACATCGGGCTGGTCTCGCTCAAGATTTTCCAGTTTATTTTTGAGCAACTGACGCGACAAAACCGGCTGCAACAGCGAGTAGGTGCCTGCAGCGCCGCAGCACAAGTGTTCGTCTCGGGTTGGAACCACGGTCAGTCCCGCACGGCGCAAAATATCTTCGACTTTCCCAGTGATCTTTTGCCCGTGTTGTAATGTGCAGGGCGACTGAAACGCCACTTTAAGTTTCACTTCGCGCTCTAACTCCTCAACCGCCAGTGGCTCAAGCAGCTCACTGATATCACGGGTTAACCCACTGATCCGTTTTGCTTTGGCCGCATAGGCCGGGTCGTTTTCGAGAAGCTTTCCGTAATCACCCACGGTCACACCGCACCCGCTAGCCGTCATGACGATGGCCTCGATCCCGTCTTCCACATGGGGCCACCAGGCATCAATATTACGGCGCATTGCCTGCAGAGCCGGATCAGAGGCGCCCAGATGTAAATCCAATGCACCACAACAACCCGCACCACTTACCGGAACGACCACAAACCCAAACCGGGCTAACACGCGTCCTGCGGCTGCATTGATGACCGGAGCCATCGCCGGCTGAACACAGCCTTCAAGCATCAGGACCGCCCGCGGCCCTGTTTGCACTGCGCGTTGTCCGGCCGGACGGCAGCGCGGAATATGGCGTGCAAGCGACTGCGGTAGTGCCCAGCGAACCGCGCGCGCCAAAGCCAGCAAGGGTGCAAACCAAAGCCCCAGCAGTGTCCGACGCAGCAACCAACGCTGTAGTCGTTGTCTCAAAGGCCGCGGTGCCAGACGCTCAACTACTGGGCGGGCAATCTCCAGCAAGCGACCGTAGGCAACGCCCGAGGGACAGGTGGTCTCACAGGAGCGGCAG
>JABINT010000184.1 GCA_018698075.1 Acidiferrobacteraceae bacterium | reverse complement strand
GAGCGCAAAGCCAAAGAGGCTTTGGCCCGGAAAAATGAAGATTCCGATGATTCAATAACAGCGATCGCCGAGAAAGATGAAGCTGATGAGGGCCCGCCAAGCGATGAGGAGGCTTATGACGCGGATGCCACAGATAGTGATTTAGTCGAACATCCCAGTGATGTTGAGTCAGGGCGTACGCAACCTGGCGTTAGCGAGACCGATGAAAAAGTGGCATTAGTAGACCAGCCAATCGATGATGATTCAAGCCAGAACCCCAAGAACTCCAAGGACAACGAGAACCCCAAGAACAACGAGAACAATTCATGAGTGTTATTTCTGTAGAGCAGGTTGGCAGTTTTTTGGGATTTAATTTACCTGGCGAGTCTTCCCAACAAAAAGCCCGCTTGCGCGCGCTCACCATCGCGCTGCAGAGCGATGCTGCACCGACGTCACTGGTTTCTTATAACTCCAGCGGTATTGTCGCTCTGGTAGGTCCGCTACCCTCTGCACTGGCTGTAGCCGAGGAGCTGCCCGATGTTCCGGGCTGTTTAATTCTTGCAACCCAGGGCGGTGAATCGGGCGACACCGAAACACGCGAAGTTGCCGGAAGGTCGGTACCCATCATTTATGGTCAGCCCAAAACTGTTACCGGATTTTTAGGGAAGTTTAGCATTGTCGTGGCGCGGGACGATGGCGAGGTGGATCTTGCAAAAGCGCTGGATTTGTCTGGCGGATATCTAGATGTCGTTCTGGATCTTTCCCGCGAGCCAATGTTGGCAAACGAGATTTTGCCGCCTGGGTATTTCGCGCCGCGGGGCGACAACGAGGCCCTCGATCAGGCTTGCCAGGAAATCGCGGAACTTACAGGCCAGTTTGAAAAGCCCCGGTACGTGTTATACGACCCGGATATTTGTGCTCACGGCTCACGGGGTATTACCGGTTGCCGGCGCTGTCTTGAGGTTTGCCCTGCAGACGCCATTGTCACCAATGGTGAGAAGATCGAGGTCGCGCCACATCTATGTCATGGCATGGGTTCGTGCGCTGCGGCTTGTCCTACTGGGGCGCTGGCTTATGCTTACCCGGGCCGTACAGATACGCTTGACAGTATCCGTCGCGCCATCACCACTTACCGTCAAGAAACTGGAATAGGCCCGGAGCTACTTTTTTTTGATGGTGCAAAAGGTGGGCCAGAAGTGGCAGCCAGCGTGGCCCAGTTGCCCGACCATGTGATCCCCTGGAAGATCGAGGAAGCGGGTAGTACCGGTCCAGAGATCTGGTTGTCTGCTATAGCATATGGTGCCAGTTCGGTCACGGTGATGACTACAGCTAAGACCCCAGTGAGTGTTGTCTCGTCGATCACCGATCAAATAGGTCAGGTGAACGCATTTCTTTTTGGTCTTGGCTGGAATGAGTCGTTGGTTGATTTGGTGATTAGCCAGAAACTGATAGGAAGACTATCCGATATCTCTACCGAAGCATTACCCAACGCAAAATACGCAACCTTTGGCGGCATGGATGAAAAACGCGCCGTGTTGCGAGCCGCTATTGATCACCTGATTGGACAGGCGGCTGACCTGCCTACCGAGATTGCTATGCCGAGCGGCTCGCCATTTGGTGAGATTCAAGTAGATGATGAAAAATGTACTATGTGTATGGGTTGCGTCGCCGTGTGCCCCACTGGCGCCATCCTGGATAACAAGGACAGACCTTGTCTTTCGTTTATCGAGTGGAATTGTGTTCAGTGTAGCCTTTGCGCGCAGGCGTGCCCGGAACAGGCTATAGAGCTGATACCTCGGTTGTTAACTGATTCCAACGCACGAATGGAACGTCGGGTGCTTAACGAAGAAGCCCCTTTTGAATGCCTGGACTGCAAGAAACCTTTTACAACCCTCAGCATGATTCGCAAGATGGAGGAAAAACTGTCCGGACATCGTATGTTTGCAGGAGAAGGACTGCGCCGGCTTAAGTTGTGCGAAGATTGCCGGATCAAGGGTATGTTCTAGTCATCAGTCATCAGTCATCAGTCATTAGTCATCTGGGAGCTTTGTGGGTAAAAAATAATAAAATTAACCAGTTAGAGTGCATAGCTCTTATTTGCATTTAGTCAAGGGGGGGCGGGACTAGTTGCCTGGGTTGTTAATAGTCCCAGAAAGGTGCATTATTGGATAAGTTACCCCTACAGAAAGTTTAATTTATAAATTGGGGTCTAGCGCATGCATGAGCCATGCAAAGGAGAGGAGTTGGCAACAAGCGACGCAACAGCACCACGTTTTCCAGAGGTTACTCAGGAAGAACAGGCGCGCGCAGGCGTTTATACCCTGCTCGGGGCTTTGCTCGGCGCCCCATGCACGCAAGATGTACGCAATTTCCTCACCACGATAGATGCGGGTGATACCACGCTGCCATGGCAGCAACTCCAGACCGAAATAGCAAACGCTGATCTGCAGGCATTGGCGCATGAATATAACGCGCTGTTCATTGGTCTGGGTCGCGGCGAACTTCTTCCTTATGGCTCGGTTTACCTGACTGGATTTTTACAGGAAAAACCGCTGGCCGATTTACGCCAGGACCTGGCTCGCCTGGGCCTTGAGACGACAGAAGAAACTCATGAGCCCGAAGACCACGCCGGCGCATTATGTGAAGTTATGGGCCTGATGGCGGGCGCCCCGACAGATTATTCCCACGAAACGCAAAAGACCTTCTTTACGCAGCATGTCGGTTCGTGGATGACAGAATTCTTCGACGATCTGGTTAAAGCACGCGACAGCGGCTTCTACCGGGTAGTCGGTGAATTTGGCAAAACCTTCATCGCACTTGAAAAGCAGTATTTTGCGATGGAAGTCTAGCTTGATGTTGCTGGAACCTTATAACTCTTCCACAGCAAGGAAACCACAAGTATGAATAAGATTAAGAAACAACTTCCAAAGGAGCAAAGCGTCACCACTAGGCGCGCATTCCTCAAGGGCGCGGCGAGCGCAGGCGGTGCTGCGGCGCTGGCTGCCAGTACAGGCTCGGCTGCATACGAAACTCAAGGCCCAGCCGAAGCGTCGGCAGGCACGGGTTACCGTGAGTCTGGCCATATTAAGGACTATTACAAGACGACCCGGCTGTAAGGCTGTCAGATTGTCCTAACCACCCTTTCCCGGGCAGGCCCGGGATGACGGAGGAATCCAAATGAAACTGATTAGAACTGCGACTGAGCCAGCACCAACGCAGAAAAAGGATAGCACCGGTAGTGCGATAGACCGGCGGACCTTCCTTAAGCGTTCGGGAATTACTTTAGGCGGCGCCGCGGCCGCTGCAGCGCTGTCGCCAACAATGATGCGAAAGGCGCAGGCCGCTATTCCCTCTGGGGGCGATGGCACCCAGACGATTCGCACGGTTTGTACTCACTGTTCCGTAGGCTGCGGTATCAACGCCGAAGTGAATAACGGGGTTTGGGTCGGCCAGGAGCCGGCTTTCGATCACCCATTTAATCTGGGCGCGCATTGCGCTAAAGGGGCATCGGTCCGCGAACATGGCCATGGTGAGCGCCGCCTGAAATACCCGACCAAGCTGGTCGGCGGAAAATGGGTGCGAGTGAGCTGGGACGAGGCGATTAACGAGATCGGCGATCAGATGCTCCAGATCCGACAGCAGTCCGGACCGGACTCGGTGTACTGGCTGGGATCTGCCAAGTTTAATAACGAGCAGTCGTACATGTTCCGCAAGTTCTATGCTCTTTGGGGCTCGAACAACGGTGACCACCAGGCGCGAATCTGTCACTCAACCACGGTCGCTGGTGTTGCGAACACCTGGGGCTACGGTGCGATGACCAACTCGTACAACGATATTCACAATAGCCAGGCGATGCTGGTGATCGGTGGTAACCCGGCTGAGGCACACCCGGTTTCCCTGATTCACCTGATGCGTGCCAAGGAGCGCAACAATGCGCCCCTGATCGTGATTGATCCGCGCTTCACGCGCACTGCAGCCCATGCAGACCTGCATCTGAAGATACGCCCGGGAACAGATGTCGCCATTATCTGGGGCATTATGTGGCACATCTTCGAGAACGGTTGGGAAGATAAAGAGTTCATTCACCAGCGGGTCTGGGGGATGGACGATATCAAGAAGGAGGTTGCCAACTGGACGCCCGACGTCACTCATGATGTGACTGGCGTGCGTGAAGAGTTGGTCTACCAGGCTGCCAAGATCATGGCAGATAACCGACCGGGCACCTTCATTTGGTGCATGGGTGGTACTCAGCACACCATTGGCAACAACAACACCCGTGCCTACTGTAACTTCCAGTTGGCCCTGGGTAACATGGGTAAATCTGGCGGCGGCACCAACATCTTCCGCGGTCACGATAACGTCCAGGGCGCTACCGACTTCTGCATCCTGTCGCACTCGCTGCCTGGGTACTATGGCCTGTCCGCGGGCTCGTGGAAGCATTGGTCACGTGTCTGGGATCTGGATTATGAGTGGGTCAAAGCCCGATTCGATCCTACCGAAGTAGAAGGCGACAAAGGCAAACCGGTCTCGCCGATGAATTACAAAGGGATACCGGTCTCACGCTGGATTGATGGCGTGCTGGAAGATAAAGCGAATATCGGCCAGCGCGACAACCTTAGGGCGATGGTGTTCTGGGGGCATGCGCCCAATAGCCAGACCCGTGGCCTTGAGATGAAAAAGGCGATGGAAAAGCTGGACCTACTGGTAATAATCGATCCCTATCCGACAGCAAGCGCTGTCATGCATGATCGGACGGATGGCGTTTACTTGCTGCCGGCATCAACTCAGTTTGAAACTTATGGCTCAGTGACGGCGTCTAACCGCTCCTTGCAGTGGCGCGACAAAGTGATAGAGCCGATGTTTGAGTCATTGCCTGATCACACCATCATGTACAAACTGGCTAACAAACTTGAATTTGGTCCTGAGTTCACCAAGCACATCAAGGTTGAGAATGACGAGCCACTGATCGAAGATATTACCCGTGAGTTTAATCGCGGTATGTGGACGATCGGCTACACGGGGCAGAGCCCAGAGCGGATGAAGAAGCAACAAGCCCACTGGGGCACCTTCAACATCACTTCGCTCAAGGCTGAAGGCGGCCCGTGTGATGGCGAGTACTATGGGTTGCCGTGGCCGTGCTGGGGTACCCCCGAGATGGGGCATCCGGGAACGCCAAACCTGTACGATCCAAGCAAGCCAGTCGCAGACGGCGGCCTGTGCTTCCGCGCCCGGTTTGGGGTGGAGCGCAACGGCGAAAGCCTGCTGGCCAACGGCTCCTACCCGGTGGGATCGGAGATCAAGGACGGCTATCCGCAGTTCGACCACAAACTGCTCAAGCAGCTTGGTTGGTGGGAGGATCTCACTGACGACGAGAAAGGGGCAGCTGAGGGCAGGAACTGGAAGACTGATCTGTCCGGCGGTATCCAACGGGTCGCGATCAAGCATGGTTGCGCGCCTTTTGGCAACGCCAAGGCCCGATCGGTCGTGTGGACTTTCCCAGACCCCGTGCCAGTCCATAGAGAACCGCTGTATACCAACCGGCGTGATCTGGTCGAGAAGTATCCGACTTACGAGGACAAAAAGCGGCGTTACCGCTTGCCGACCCGGTATGCATCTATCCAGAAGACGGATCATTCCAAGGAGTACCCGTTGATTCTAACGAGCGGGCGCTTGGTGGAATATGAAGGGGGCGGCGATGAATCCCGCTCGAATCCGTGGCTCGCTGAACTGCAGCAGGATATGTTTGCAGAGATCCATCCAGTCGACGCCAACGATCACGGCATACGTGATGGCCAGATGATCTGGGTCGAAGGGGCCGAAGGTGCCAAGCTTAAGGTGAAGGCGCAGGTAACCCGAAGAGTGTCACCCGGCGTTGTCTTTTTGCCATTCCATTTCGCTGGACATATGGAGGGTAAGGATCTTCGTAGTAAATACCCGGAGGGCGCCGACCCATATGTGCTTGGTGAGGCGGCCAACACGGCGTTGACCTACGGTTACGACTCAGTCACCCAGATGCAGGAAACCAAGTGTTCCCTGTGCAGCATAAGCGTTGCTTAAAAGGAGGATATAACTCATGGCTAGAATGAAGTTCCTTTGTGACGCCGAACGCTGCATAGAATGCAACGGCTGTGTCACCGCGTGTAAGAACGAGAATGACATACCCTGGGGTGTGAACCGTCGTCGGGTCGTTACCATCAATGATGGTGATCATGGCGAACGTTCGATCTCGGTGGCATGTATGCACTGTTCTGACGCTCCTTGCGCTACCGTGTGTCCCGTTGATTGTTTCTATACCACTAACGACGGTGTAGTTCTGCACGACAAGGACATTTGCATTGGTTGCGGCTATTGTTTCTACGCGTGTCCATTCGGTGCGCCGCAGTTTCCAGAAACTGGCGCATTCGGTTCAAGAGGCAAGATGGACAAGTGCACTTTCTGTGCCGGTGGTCCAGAGCAGAACAACTCTGCCGAGGAGCATCGCAAGTACGGGTCAAACCGGCTTGCCGAAGGCAAACTGCCGTTGTGCGCGGAAATGTGCGCTACCAAGGCCTTATTGGCCGGCGATGGTGACAGGGTCTCGGATATCTTCCGTGAACGTGTCATGTATCGTGGTGCTGGAGCACTTCAGTGGGGCTGGGGTGTTGCCTACGACAAACAGGGCATCAAGGGCTAGAAACCCCTTAATCGAACCGCTTGTCTGATGGATGTGGAACGAGGCGGTGACCCGTAAAAGGGCCATCGCCTCCGACCGTGCGCAACCCCAGTTTGCTTGAAAGGGTGCCCAAAAATGTCATTGCCGTACCGCGGCCCCTACATAGGTGTCTTAAGCGATCGGCAGCAGGCGTGCTCACGTGCGGCCGACTCTCTGGTTTAGGCATCTAAATTAGACTGCTGAGCCCAGCCACTAATAGCACGAGCCGCTAATGGAGCGAAACGTGAAAACTTTCCGATTCTGGATTTTTCTGGTTGGGCTAGCCTGTTTTCCTCTGGCTG
>JABINT010000011.1 GCA_018698075.1 Acidiferrobacteraceae bacterium | reverse complement strand
GACTAAAGACTTCATCGGGTTCTGCAAAACGGAGCTTGATACGATTAACTCGTTGGACATCGCTCAGTCGGATCGAACCAGTTTGAAGAATGACTGGCTCAAAAAAATTGAACGCGCTCGAGTCAGTAATCAGCGCTGGGGAATGTTCTACGCCTCAAAATAGCAGTTATGAAAAATCTGATCCGCGCTAAAGGCTATCGATTTCCATGTCGCCCAAGGGTAAGGCTGATTCAGTTACGGGATACGTCTTCGTGCGCACTTCCACTTTAATACCCACAGATACCGCACCAAAATCATCGAATCGGCATATTGAAAAATATGCCTTGATATGCTCATCAAGCTGAAACCTGGCGCAACCCCGTGCAAGTCTCTACGCTTGCAGGAGCGCAGAAACATAAGCCCTCGCCCTTCTTACGATAGCTAAGGTGGCTCCCGGACTGCTGCGGATCTTGGTGAACATTCGCCCTCTTCTGCGGGCTCCTGAACGCGCGTTATGGCACGCTCTTTTGTTCTGTCATAACGGGAAATCCGCTAAGCCAGAAATTAACCTAACAGCGTGGTCCGGCGGACTCTATCTCGTGTATTTCGTGGTAAATTGGCACGGGTTAACTCCGACTCACGATGGTGCTGGAGCGTAACGAACCAAGTGGGCTTGATTCCATTTGTAAAAAGAAAACGAACTTGTGCAGACATCAGAAGAAAAAGGCAACCTTGTCACTATCGATTGGCGACCTCATAGCGAGATCATTCAGACCCTAGGTGCACCACCTGCCTGTGATGTCAGCGCTGATTCGATCGCTACGTTCCAGAGTGATGGCGTCGTATTGCTACGCGGGGCATCTGCAGATTGGGTTGATCGGCTACGGGCCGGGCTACAGCGCAACATGGATTACCCAAACGACTACGCTTTTCCGTGCGATAGCGTAGCGCCTGGTGGAAAAGGTCGCTTTTTTGACAGTTACTGCAACTGGCACCGCATTCCGGAGTTCACGGACTACCTTAGCTCCTCCAGCGCTGCATCAATGGCCTGCCAGTTCATGCAGTCAACGTCCGCTCAGTTTTTTCATGAGCACGTCTTCTGCAAAGACGCAGGCACGCAGACTGCCACTCCCTGGCATCATGATCTGCCCTACTACTGTGTAGACGGCTGGCAGAATGTCAGTATCTATGTCTCGTTGGATTTCACGCCAGCAGATACCGCGGTGCGCTTTTTGGCCGGCTCACACCGCTCTGGGCAACTTTATTACCCACGTCATTTTCTCGACGGCTCCGATTATGTTCTGGATGACCCGTCCATGTCTTCGGTTACACCGCTTGAAGATACATTCGAGGAAGAGAATTTGCGCGTATTCGAACTTGAGCCGGGTGATACCCTGCTTTTTGACTTTCGCACCCTGCACGGCACGACGGCTGCACCTATCAAGCACCAGCGCAGAGCATTCTCAACGCGCTGGCTTGGTGATGACATGATCTATTGCGCACGCCCGGGGGAAACCTCCCCACCCCTTCAGGATATTGGAGTCACACCAGGCATGCGCATGCCCGAGGAATTTTTTCCCGTGTTGTGGCCCAGTCCTGGCTTGACATAAAGCCTGTTAGGCGCAATACCTAACCCTGCTCCGATATCGGTATTCGAGAAAACCTCTGCATGCAGATTACCCCCATAACCGGAAATATTGGGGCAGAAATATCCGGCCTCAATCTGAAGCAAGCCATTTCCATTGATCTTCAAGGCATCCTGCGCGATGCATTGGGCCGCTATCTGGTGCTTGTCCTACCCAATCAGCACCTCGATGTTTCTGAACACCAGCGCTTGTCTGAAGTCTTCGGCAACCCCATGGTCAACCCTTATGCGCCGGGGCCCGATACTCATCCGGAGATGACTTATGTCACCAAGGAAGCAGATGACCGGTCGGGGGTATTTGGCGGGGGCTGGCACACGGATCTTAGTTTCCTTGAGTGCCCGCCCAGCGGCTCAGTGCTCTGTGCGCTAGAAGTACCACCCCACGGCGGAGATACGCTCTTTGCCAGTCAGCAAGCCGCCTGGGATTCACTGGCCCGACCACTTTGTAATCTTCTGGAAAATCGCGACGCTATCCACGTGGGTAAACCCTACGGAATCAAATGGGCCCCACCGGTTGAAGAGCAATCGATGCGTGGGGCTACCCGGCGCAACGACCCTGATGCAGACCGCGAGCGTTTTCATCCTGCTGTGCTTGCCCATCCCGTCACCCGCCGGCAGGGGCTGTATATCAACCCCACCTATACGCTGCGCCTCGACGGGATGAGCGAAGATGAGAGTCGGCCGATTCTGGAATCACTTTTTGAGCACTCAACCCAACCAGAGTTTTGCTGTCGCATCCGCTGGACAAAAGGCATGGTGGTAATCTGGGATAATTTTTCGACCCAGCACTATGCGGTAAACGACTATCATGGCTTTCGCCGAGAAATGCGCCGCAGCGCATTTACCGGTTATTCCATCACTGATTTCACCACCAGCTAATGAACAAATTTGACATTGGGCCGCTGCACACAGATTTTGGGGCCAGGGTTCTTGGCGTCACACTGTCCGGCAAGATGGCAGACAATGCCCTGGATTTTATTCGTCAATCAATTGAGCAATACTCGCTGCTCTGTTTTCCAGATCAGGATATGAGCGATGAAAAGCAGCTTGCCTTTACCCGCCTATTGGGCACACCCGAGGCCGAACACGTCCGCTTTGGAAGAACTGGTGAGATCAGTTACTTTGGCACAGTGGGTAATATCCAGGATGATGGCACCAAGGCTGACACCGCCAATTCCCGCTACCAGAGCGGCAACCAGTTGTGGCATTCAGATTCCTCTTTTCGCGAAACCCCGTCCTTTGTCTCGATCCTGCACGCCTATGAGGTACCAGGCGAAGGTGGACAAACCGAGTTTGCCAGTATGCGTACTGGGTACGCACGGTTATCCGACGAGATGCGTGAGCAGATAGAACCGCTGCACGTTGTTCATGACTATGTTTTTTCCCGAAGTCCGATCGCACCGGTCAATCCCAATCATGCCGCATCGCTGCCGCCGGTAATGCACCCAATGGTTCGAACCAACCCAGTAAACAGCCTGAAGAACTATTACATCGGCTCGCACGCTCGATCGATTCCTGGCTGGTCGGGAATAGATAGCAGGCAACTGCTCGATACGCTTCTTGAGCACACCACTGCGCCAGAGCGCATTCTTAGCCTTGCCTTTAAGCCAGGTGATACCGTGATCTGGGATAACCGCTGCATATTGCATCGCGGCACGGGATATGATGCAGACCGCTGGCGCCGTCGGTTGCGCCAGACCCGCGTCGTTGGTAGTGACAAAGGGGTAATCCCTAAACCACTACAAGAATAGGCGCCCTACTGCCAGGTCCGATCAACCAACTGGGCGAGAGGAGTAGCGCGAGCGAAACTCCATCCAGGAACGGGCCAGAACAGCAGATATCACCAGAGCGCCTCCGATCAGAGTCCAGCGGGACGGCACCTCGTTGATAAACAACCAGACCCATATCGGGCCCAGAGCAAATTCCAGCAGCATAAAGATCGTCAGCTCCGCAGCTGCAATGTGACGCGATGCGACGATGAAGCAGGCGCTGGTAAAACCGGACATCACACCACCCCAAAGCATGCACAATAGCAGGTCACCTCTGGAAATCTGCAGTGCGTCGTAACGGACCAGCGCCACCACAACCATGATAAGAAAAGTGGAAATCAGTATCGCTGGCAGCATGTCTACCTGACGGTTATGACGCACCAGAACTGCGTAAATGGAAAAGCACAGTGCGGTTAGCAACGCCATGGCGTTGCCGTAAACTGATCCGATACCAAACCCCTCCCCCATCATCACAGTGATTCCCAGGAAGGCGACAACCATAGTGACCAAGGTTGCCCGCCTGGGCTGCTCTTTCAGAAATACCCATGCCAGCGCCGCTGTAAAAAACGGAATGGCCCCCAGAATAAATAGTGTGTTGGCAACCGTGGTATGAGTGAGAGACTGCAAAAATGTGATGGCCGCCCCGGCCAGTAGCAACCCTGCAAACACTCCAGGCCAACCGACCCCGATCACCCGAACCACCGTGGCGCCACGATATTTGACAGCCAGCAGAATAACGACCGCGCACATCAAGAAAACTGATCGGTAGAAATTCATCACCAAAGACTCAATCTCGAGCACACGCACAATCAGCCCGGAGAAGCTGATAACCACGGAACTGGCGATCATCAACAATACTGCAAGCCTGTGCATATCAGCATTCATAAAGAACGAGCCCTTTGGATATTTATCTTGACTGGCTTAAGAAGTTTCTGACATGAGCTGAGCTATGCAGTGCATATCATCACCCAGGCACCACTGCTCAGCAACGCGGTTTTCTTCTATTCGATATATCGAGATTTCCTCGAACATAACTTTTCTCCCCGTCGCACTAATTCCGAGGTATTCCCGCTGATGGGTGCCGCTGGAAAGATACCGGGTCACCACTTTCTCGGGGGTTATTACAAGATCCAGAATTTCTTCATGCCAATCAGGGAACACTGTTCTTGTGTGGGCAATCACCGCTTTGATCTGTATGTGACCACGGGATTTTGACCCCCAACTTTGAGGCCAATGTACAGTACAAGCCGGCGAATAAACGTCCGGAACCTTGTCTAGACTGCCAGTATTCCATATATCATGCAAAGCGATAATCAGCGCCTTGGGCCTTTCAATATTCATGCTCATACTCTATTCTCAGACCTCCTAAATCGATGATAGCCTCCATGGTCTGATCCTATCCCGCATCGGACAGTCTGGACAGAATCAAATGACTATGGCCAACCCACTGCTTTCACTGAATCACCCAGAATGGGAAGCGCTTTGCGATGGTTGTGGCCGCTGCTGTATGGTGAAACTTGAAGATGAAGATACTGGTGAACTGCACTACACCAACGTCGCGTGCCAGTACCTCGACATCGAGACCTGCCGCTGCACCGATTACGCCAACCGAAATAGCATCAACCCCGATTGCGCCATTCTCTCCTCTGATAATCTGTCGATCCTGGATATTATGCCGTCGACCTGCGCATATCGGTTGTTCAATGAGGGTCGCACGGTCGACCTGACCTTCGATGAATTAAAAGTTTCTAACCGGGTTGTCTCACAGAAATATATTCATGATGAGCAGTTACCAGATCATATTGTCGAGTGGATAACCTCAAACCCCTAAGGCTACATCTTTGCTCTCATTAAACCGCACCTTGAGAAAGCCATCAGCTTATCAGAGCCTGAGCCGCCTCATCCTCTTACCCGCTATTTTATTTTCGGTCTGTGCACCGTCGATAGCGCTGGATGTCACCGTCTATTTGCATGACAAGAAGAACTTAACCCTTGAGGGAACCATTGTAGAACTAATCGGAGCGGATTCCCCAGCCCAACCCGGGGCCGATTACGTCATTAACCAGGTTGACATAGCGTTCAAACCACTGCTTTCAGTGATACCAAAAGGTACCTCTATCACCCTCACTAACAACGATTCGTTTAAGCACCATGTGTATTCTTTTTCCAAAGGAAATCAATTCGATATCCCTTTGTATACCGATGTTCCCAAGCAGGATGTGGTCCTTCAAAACAGCGGGGTTGTAAAACTCGGATGCAACATCCATGACTGGATGATCGCTTACATATACGTTCACGAAAGCCAGTTTCTGAAAAAGGTTAACAGCAGTCCAGTGATCTTCGATGGGGTCTTGGCGGGAACCTATGAAGTTCGGGTATGGAACCCTCGATTTCGCAATACCAAACGTATATTGAAAAAGGTCTTAACCGTAGTCGATGGAAAGAACAACGAGGTGAAATTTGACCTCGCCCTGCAAAAAACCATTCGAATGCCGAAAAAGCCAACCACAACTGATCAAACTGGAAATTCCTATAATTATAGTAATGATAAGTAAGGGCCAGCGACAATACACACACTGCACTGGCAACACCAACTCCTGAAGCGATGCGGTTTCAAACCAAACTTTCCCTGCTTTTTGGCGGCCTGCTGATTCTTTCTTTATCAATGGTCATGATGCTGGTCGGCCAGATCACCCGCAAAACGGTAATTTTCGAAATAGAGCAGTCGCTGGCAACAACCCTCTTGACAGTCAATAGACTGCACGAGACTCGCGTTAAAAACCTCCAACAGAACGTGCGACTTTTAGCCGGTGACTACGGTTTTAAGGCTGCGTATGGCACGGAAGATACCGCAACGATCAAGACTGCTCTGCAAAATCATCAACACCGGTTGAAAGACTCTGACTTGATGATTTTATGCGACCTGGATGGACTGGTACTTTCTAATACTTTCTCAGAGAGCATGAATGGTGAGCCTTTCCCGTGGATGCCTGTTCTGGATGAGGCCTATGACAGTGACAGTGGCGAGGTCACCGCATATGCAGAACTCGATGACACTGTGTACCAGTTGGCTGTAACTCCACTTCTGGCACCTGATCTGGATGCCTGGATTATCAGCGGGTTTCGTGCTGACCATAACATGGCCATAGACCTGTCGGCGCTCACGAGTTCTGAGGTGACATTCGTACGTAACTCTGGAGCAAATACCCATTTAGTTGCCTCCAGTTTGGGCAGCGAACAACAAGCTGGCCTGATCACTTTTCTACAGAGCGCCCCTTTATCCAGCGGATTAGTACAGTATCGGGACAACCGAGAAACCTATATTGGCAATCTGATTCGTTTAACCAACGTGCAAGACCTTTCATTTTCGATATTTGTACAGCAGTCGTTAGATGCAGCTCTGGATCCTTACCGCGAACTCTTCTGGTATTCCCTGTTGATTTTCCTGGCCGCCATAGTGATGTTTGCTGTTGCCATAGTACGCACATCAAGAAGCGTTACCAGTCCGATTACTCGCTTGTCCGCTGCAGCGGAATCTGTTTCAAAGGGTCAATTGGATATAACACTCCCGGTGTCTTCTAAAGACGAGATCGGAATACTGACTCGAACATTTAACGAGATGACTCAGGGCCTGGTGGAAAAAGAACGGGTGCGAGATCTGCTGGGGAAAGTCGTCTCTCCTGAGATTGCGAAAAAATTGATTTCCCAGAAGATCGAAGTTGCAGGAGAGCAACGGAATATAACGGTGCTTTTTTGTGACATCCAAGGTTTTACGTCGCTCTCCGAAACAAAACCGCCCAAGGAGGTGTTGCACTCGCTGAATCTCTTTTTCTCTCAGATAAGCCAGATAATTGAATCCAATGGGGGAGTGATCGACAAATATATTGGCGATGCAGTGATGGCAATTTTTGGCGCGCCACAGGACGATCCCAACCACGCCGCTAACGCGGTGCGGGCCGGCCTGGAAATATGTGGCCAAGCTGATGCTCTTACCCAATCACTGATCTCAAAAAGCGGAGTGCCCTGCCAATTTGGAGTGGGTATCCACTCCGGGCCGGTGGTTGCCGGAAATATTGGCTCAAGCAGTCGCTTCAACTATACGGTCATTGGTGATACCGTTAACGTGGCATCGCGGCTGGAGTCGTTTGGCGGTCGGGTCTACGATGCCCGCCTGATCGTCACCAGGGAAGTGGTTGATCTATGCCCGGATATTGGCTTTGTATTGCTTGGAGAGGTTGACCTTAAAGGGCGACAACAGACCGCTGAAATTTATACGGCACAAAGTATTGACCCTAACTCTCATTAGCCACCTCGACACTTGGCCTTAGGGGCCTATGTATTGGCGCTGACCACGCCTCGCAAGGCCTGGATGTGCCCAGGCCCCAACCCGCAACACCCACCAAGAAGCCTAACCCCATTGGCCAACCATTGCCTGGCCTGCTCTGCCAACTCTGCCGGCTCAATAATTTCGACAAAATTCCAGTTTGGCATCGAAAAATAACCCGATTCGGGATAAACCCCAATCGGGCCGTTCCAGTACTTCTTGACCACGTCTATAGCTGCACCTACATCTGGCACTGCGGTATGCATCACATTCATCAGTGCTGGTGAGTATTTGCAAAGCACCTTCACCAGATTTTCGAAATCACGATCGGCATAACTGAAAGAAGATAACGACTCGTGATCCTTATGGGCACGAGCGCTGACTCCAATCCACACCGGCAAACCCAGCCCGGTCACAGCCGAAGCCACGGCTTCGGAAAGCTCCAAGCGCTCGCACATTTCCAATGCAATGATGTCGACCCCGGATTCAGCAAGGATTTCGGCCTGCTCCTTTGCGGCTCGACCCACGGCATCTGGCGAATTCCAGGTTGGATCATCATCATGCGTCCATTCACAGATCGACCCAACAATGGCTACAGGGTGCTGTGCAACAGCATCTCGTGCCTGCTGGGCGAGGGATACGGCTTTGGCATTGATCTTACGCACTTCGTGGCCCAGACCCCCTGGCTCCAACATATGTCGCGCCGTAGAAAACGTGTTGGTGATGATGACTTCAGCACCGGCTTCGATGAATCGCTCGTGCACCTGGCACACGACTTGGGGATGCGACAAGATGGCGCGGGCGCTCCAGACTTTTCCATCCATTGGTACCCCGGACTTCTCCAGTTCGGTCCCCATACCGCCATCGATAACAATGGGCAGTCCATTGCCGCACAGTCTTTGCTCAACCCAACTCACTTCACTTGCCATAGTAATCCTAATGGTTCTGTTTTATGTTTTCTCACTTGGCTATTCAGAGCCGATCGGATCGACTGACGAAGATAGATGCGCTTGTATTTCGTCTTGTATTAGCTTCAATTCACGAATTGCAGCCGGAATGTCGGAACTATCCAGGATATTCACTTCCACATGCTTCAACGTATGACTGAGGTTAGTGCGACTATTTCTCTCATAGGCTCCTTTGAACTCTTGCACAGAATAAACATTGACTGCCCGTGCAAAGCCCTTAGGCTGTATTTCATCAACAAACTTGCAATCCACTTGCTGCTCGATCAGGGCATAGGTGGCGTCAGAGATCAGTATTTGGCCAGCCTCGGCAAGTGATTCCAGCCTGGCCGCAAGATTCACCGGCTTGCCTAGAACGGTGTAGTCCATTCTCTGACTCGAACCGAAGTTCCCTACCGTGCAATACCCGGTAGTGACTCCCATTCGAACATTCAGGCCATTTGTCACACCGTTTTTCTTCCAATAGCCTTGTAACTCCTTGATTCGCTCCTGCATCTTGATGGCCATATCAACGCCTGCAAGAGCGTCTTGTTTTTCACCGCGGCTCTTCGGATCACCAAAAAACACCAATATCGCGTCACCAATGAACTTGTCGATCGTGCCGCCGCAATCAAGCGCAACTTGAGTCATTTCAGAAAGATAGGAATTGATCACCGTAGCCAACTTCTCCGGCTCCAGAGAATCACTCATATCAGTGAACTGCACGATGTCGGAAAAGAAAACGGTGAGATTTTTCCGGCTATAGCTGTCCTCTTCTATGCTTTTTCCGGAAAAGATCGTCTCGTATATTTGAGGTGAGAGGTATTGGGCAAGGCGTTTTGCCAACTGCTCAAGTTGCTGGGTCTTGGCTGCAATCAACTCCTGATCTTTTAACCTTTCCTCAAGGAGTTCTTCCTTCTCATGCTTCAGGTTCCACTCCTGGGTGCGATCCACAAACTGCCCCTGGATACCATTGAGGTAGGAGAATGCCAAATCCTTGGTGCGGGTTGACAACAGCGAATAAACCCTCGTCTCGCCCTCTACCTCGATCTGAATTTCAGGAATCAGCACGTGGCCATCATTTTTGATTCCGGCGACAAAGGCATCAATCTGCTCACCGGCAATGCCCAGTTGCTCAAGAACATCCGGAAAATACACATTGGTCACATTTCCCAAGATAGGGAAAAATGAACGGAAATTATCATTAACCTTGAGCACTTCGAGTTCATTGTTCGCGAAATAAGCCGCCGTTATCGCGTTTCGAAAATTATAAAAGCTAAGATCGATGATGGTCTTCTCATTGAATAGATCTTCAATCGCCATTGTTCTCCCCGTGTCGTTTCTTACGGGAACATTATGTATCAATTTGGCAGTGCCATCTTTTTTCCTTCCCAAAAGAATGAATAGTGTGCAAGCGCTAGGGCATTTTCTCCCAGACCCTGGGCATCAGTTCGCAGTCAATAGCGGTGCCGGGCGATTGGCCTTGGTTGATCAGGTACTCTGAAGTTTCTTCGGTCCATTTCCCGCGCGGATTAAAGATAGTATCTTCAGCGCCAAAACGCAGGGTAAGGCGCTTCTGAGTTGCCTTTGCGGGGCTTGCCTTACTGGTCACGCAATGCAGGGTTCTGAAATCAAATACCAGACAATCACCCACATTGACGTTCCAGGACAGAAATTCATAGGCACCGGGGTCTGCATCAATATCGGGAACCGGCTTATAGGCGCTACCCTCACAGGTAAATGGCACATTCTTGCTGAACTCGGGCGCAATATAGAGTTCACCCCAGTTATGCGACCCGCGTACAAAGTTTAGGCCATCTGTCATCGGCGCGGGATCTAGAGGAATCCAAACTACGCAGAGAGTGCCCTCAAAATCAAAATACGGCTCGTCATGATGCCAGGGTGCGCCATTGCTCGCACCGGCTTCGCGCATAAACCAGTTATCCATCACCATGTTGACGTGCTGAGCCTGCATCAGTTCACCGGCGATTTGTGCCAGGGGTGAATCCAGAATGATCTTTTTGATTGCGGGTGTATCGCGCCAGGTCCAATACTCAAACACATAGCGGCCCGGGGAATCTGCCGGCGTGTGGTCACGAAAAAAACGACCGGGATGCTCCAGGTTATGCGCAACTCCTTGGTGGGCAAGATCCAGCCACTGATCTGATATCACGTTACGCAGGCAGACCACACCATCGTCCCGATACGCCTGCACCGCCTCCGTAGCAACCTGGGGCGGTGGTTTCGACTCAGATTCCATCTGCCCCCCCGGGAAACTCAGCGAGATTCCGGGCCTGTGCAGGGCGCGGGGAAAGTCCGCCGGCTCATACCCAGTGATCTTCCAGCGGATAGGTGGTCAACTGTTCGTATCCATCGGCGGTAATTAGTACCTGCTCCTCGAGTTTGACGCATTCTCTGCCGCCCTTAACCCCGATAAGCGCCTCGACACATATCACCATACCTTCCTTGAGCTCGCCGTCGTATCCGAACTCATCGTAATCCTGAGGGTAATAGATCGATGGGGCTTCATCACAAAGACCTACACCGTGCATCACCACACTGTAACGGCCTGGAATGTACTCGTCTTTCATTGGATGCAGTTTGTCAGTGAGTTCCCGGTACCCCATGCCAGGCTCGAGCAGTTCCATGTTCTTCTTTATCTGTTCATAAGCTGCCGCGTACAGCCGCCGCTGCTCATCATCGGGCTCAGCACCACAGACCCATGAACGGGACATATCGCAACAATAGCCGTAAGGGCCCACAAGATCGGTATCAAAACTCACCATATCGCCTTTCTCGATAGGGCGCATGGAGCACTCACGAAACCACGGATTAGTACGCGGCCCAGATGCCAGCAGCCGGGTCTCTAACCATTCACCGCCACCGGCAATATTGCCATAGTGCAGTTCCGCCCACAGGGCATTCTCCGTGATGCCAGGCTCAAGCGCTTCATGCATACGCTGCACTGCCCGTTCGCAGACTTCGATGGATTTTCGCATCAGCAAGATCTCACCGTCGCTCTTGATCTCACGTGCCTTCTCCATCACCGTAAAGCCGTCATGCACCTCGTAGCCCAACTCCTCCATTATCTGCACACCAATCGGGGCCATTCGGTCGATGGCAATGCGCCGGCTGCCACCGCTGTGCTCACGGATAATGGCATCCATCTCAATCGCCCAAACCTTGGCTCTTTCAGCCGCGTGCTGGCCGGCATTCATGTAGCAAAATGTCCTCGGCTTGGCGACCCGCTCGATCCCTGGCAGCCCGTCAGAGAGCAGTGACTTACCACCGTACTCAAACATAATGGCGCCACTGTTGGCTGGCACATAAACATAACGGGTCTCATTATGAGCACACCAAATCTGCATATTGGTAGCATCAGTGGCGTAGCGGGTATTTAGCTGGTCATACAGTATGATGCCGGCCAGATCCTGGCGGACCAGTTCTTCCTGGATACGCGCCAGACGGTACCGGCGTACCTCATCCAGATCGCATGGCGGGGTGGTGTACTCCATCGCCCCATGCTGGCGCACCGTCATCAGTTTATTGACTTTCAGAATGTTCATTAAAGCCCTCCTGGGTCGGGATCAGTAATAATGTCCAGCGCATGCTCACTCAGTTGGAGCATACCGGTGCAAGTTTGCAATCTGGCAATACATATCAACTGGCCAGGCATATCAGATCTGGGTGAATTTCAGGCATCTAAGCCCAAAAATAACCCGTTGCGAGTCAATTCCTCAATCAAAAAAACGACCTTTTCAGTCGCTATTTGTTGCAACTTCCAGTAACCACTCATGAATGAAAGAGAATTCATAGCCGCGCTCAGAAATATGAAAGATCCGGTAACCCGCCGCGCGCAACTGCCCCACCAGACCCAAGAAATCGTCATAGGGAATCTCAGGGTAGTTGTAATGAAACTCAACCAGTAACTGGCCCGGCAATGGACTGTTGGCCAGAATGTCGGGCAAGGCCTGCATCTCTCCCCCTTCGATATCCATCTTCAGTACATCGATAACCTCATGCGCGAGTTCGGCCTGCAATGTGGCAAGGCGCTTCACCGGACAGTTGATCTTCCCTCCAGACTCTGCTTCTGATCCAATGCTGCTGTAGTTAAACTGGTGCTCACGCCGAGGCACCACAAACCCCCTTAACCCATCAAACCCGCAAAGGCCTACGGCATGAAAATGAAACTCCTGCGGCAGGCTCTGCTCACCGACCCAGTCGACAGACCGGGGCGTAGGATCAAACGCATGTAGTTCCACTCCATAATGCTCGATCATCGCCAGATCCCAAACAATATTGTTACCAACCCCGAAGGAGTAAATCACACTTTTGGAAGACAACGCGTCCGGACAGACTGCCCAGATACCGGAGCGTGCACCATAAGCAACCCAGTTGACCTGCTGATCAACCGTGACGCCACTGTGGTTCAGTTTTCTTTTTCTTAGCGCCTGCTTTACACGTCTGAATGCCATGTCCGGGGCTCTTCTGATAACTGAAGCTGTGAAGAAGCCGGCGAGCCGATGATCAGCGAATAATCTGCAGGGTAAGCCAACGCGCCGCGATAGCGGGTTTTTCCTGATCTGCAATTTCTACTGTGACATCGTAGGCCAGCATCCACTGCCTGGGCTTTCTTTCAACAGCCTCACGCAGCACAAAGCGACCACGAATACTTGCGCCACTGGCGACTGGGTTCACGAACCGCAGTTTGTCAAAGCCATAGTTGATACTGGTGACAACCCCCTGAAGCGACAGCCTTGCATCCATTGCGAGCCGTGGCAGCAAAGAAAGAGACAAAAACCCATGGGCGATGGTGCCGTCAAATCCGCCCTCGGCACGGGCCCGCTCGGGATCAACGTGAATAAACTGAAAATCTTCGGTGCACGCGGCGAACGCATCGATGCGATCCTGATCAACCTTAATCCATTGCGAAACTCCCGTTTCACAATCTATCCAGTCGCTTAGCTTGTCTGGTGATACTGAAAGCATAATTTTGTATAAGAAGGCGCCGTGTAAGAAAGCAATTAGCTGGCGAGGTAACGGATCCCCCGATCCAATCCATCAAGCGTCAGCGGGTACATGTGATCTTCGACGAGCTCCTGAATCAGGCCGATAGACTGGGTGTATCCCCAATGGGCTTTGGGAGTGGGATTAAACCAGATGACTTTATCAAAACTCTCTTGCAAGCGGGTTATCCAGGTCACGCCGGACTCGCGGTTCATATATTCAACACTGCCGCCAACACTAACAATCTCATAGGGCGCCATCGAGGCATCCCCAACAATGATGACTTTGTAATCCTGCGGGTAGGTATGCAACACGTCCCAGGTCCGCGTGGTTTCATTGCGACGGCGTTGGTTATCGCGCCAGACAAAATCGTAGAAAAAATTATGAAAGTAAAAGTAATCCAGATGTTTGAACTCGCTACGTGCCGCAGAGAAAAGCTCCTCGCAGGTACGCACATACGGATACATCGACCCACCCACATCGAAGAACACCAGTACTTTCACGGCGTTATGGCGTTCGGGCACCATCTTGATATCCAAAAACCCAGCGTTGCGGGCCGTACAGCGAATAGTGTCGTCCAGATCGAGTTCTTCTTCGGCGCCAGTGCGGGCGAACTTTCGCAACCGCCGTAAAGCCATCTTGATGCTGCGGGTTCCCAGCGCCAGCGAATCATCCAGGTTCTGGTAGTGACGCTCTTCCCATACCTTTACCGCGCTGCGGTTGCGACTCTGGCCACCGACGCGAATTCCCTCCGGGTGGTAACCGCTATTACCAAATGGCGAGGTACCCCCGGTACCGATCCACTTACTGCCTCCGGAATGGCGTTTTTCCTGCTCCTTGAGACGTTTGCGAAATTCTTCGAGCAGCTTCTCCAGACTGCCCAGAGACTGGATTTTTGCTTTTTCTTCGTCGCTAAGATGCTTCTCAAGCTGTGCACGCAACCAGTCCTCGGGAACAAGTGCATTAATGATGTCATCCACGGTTTCCAGATCCTTAAACCAGGCAGAAAAAGCCCTGTCAAAACGATCGAAATATTTCTCGTCTTTAACAAGGCAGGTGCGTGCCAGCAGATAAAAATCATCCACTGAGGCAAACGCCAAGCCCGCCTTCACAGCTTCAAGAAGCACCAGGTATTCCTTAACCGACACCGGCATGCCGGCATTTTTCAGGGTCTGGAAAAAATTGATCAGCACGCGGCTGTCCTCGGTAATACCGAGTCAGTTGGATTGTGCGTCGCGCCGGGCCATGAAGGCCAGGCGTTGCAACATATGTACATCCTGTTCGTTCTTGAGCAGCGCACCATAGAGTGGTGGAATCGCCTGGCTCGGATCACGTGACTTGAGAATCTCCTCTGGAATATCATCGGACAGCAGCAATTTGAGCCAATCGATCAACTCCGAAGTCGAAGGCTTTTTCTTCAGACCTGGAATCTCGCGCACCTCGAAAAACACATCGAGCGCCTCACGAATCAGATTTTGCCTAATATTTGGATAATGCACATCGACGATTTTTTCCATCGTCACTCGATCAGGAAAAGCGATAAAGTGAAAGAAGCAGCGACGCAAAAATGCATCCGGCAGTTCTTTCTCGTTATTGCTCGTGATCACCACAATGGGGCGGTGGTCGGCAACTATTGTTTCGCCGGTTTCGTAGACAAAAAACTCCATTCGGTCAAGTTCAAGCAATAAATCATTAGGAAACTCGATATCTGCCTTGTCAATCTCGTCAATCAGCAGAACCACTTGCTCTGGCGCAGTAAAGGCCTCCCACAACTTGCCGGGGCGGATATAGTTGCTGATCTCCCCTACGCGACCATCGCCCAGTTGTGAATCGCGCAACCGCGAGACGGCATCGTACTCATAGAGTCCCTGCTGTGCCTTGCTGGTTGACTTGATATGCCAGCGGATCAAGGGCTTACCCAAGGCTAAAGCCACCTCCTCAGCCAGCATAGTTTTGCCCGTGCCGGGCTCCCCCTTGATTAATAGCGGCCGCTCAAGTGTGACCGCGGCGTTAACCGCCAAAGAAAGATCTTCAGTCGCGACATAGCGCTCAGTACCCTTGAAACTCATGCGTTGCTCCTAAT